>JABAAA010000036.1:0-6187 GCA_014239005.1 Alphaproteobacteria bacterium
TCAACTTCCGATCTTGCCATCGTCGCGTTGGAGCTGCCTGCCCGCTATTCTCTTTCTTCGGATAGCTCTGTTGCGACGGGTGTCTTCGGGCAAAGGCAAGCCCTGCCTGACCAAGCTTTCGTTCATGATGGGCAGCTGACGAAAAGGCATGTGCGTGCGCTCACGCTTGCAGCCCTCGTCTTGCAACGCGACGCATTGTTGTGGGATGTGGGAGCGGGCGCAGGTTCGGTCGCGATCGAATGGTGTCTCGGCGGCGGACGCGCCGTTGCCGTCGAACGTCATCCGCAACGCGTGGGGTTCATCGAGCAGAACCGTGCGCGATTCGCGCTCGAAGACCGCTTGGACATCGTTCCGACAAGCGCGCAGGATTTCCTCCTTCGCGGCGCGTCTGCTATTCAGATGGTGCGTCCGCAGGCGATCTTCGTCGGCGGTGGGCTCGACAAAGAATTGTTGGAGCGTTTGCTCGCGTCGCTTGCTTCCGACGGCAGGTTGGTCGCCAACGCCGTTTCGCTTGCAGGTGAAAGCGTTCTTTCCGAAGCCTATCGAACGCACGGCGGTGAGCTCACGCGCATCGCGGTCGCGCACGCGCAGCCGTTGGGAACGTCGCACCACGCCTTTTCGCCGCAACGAGAGGTTGTGCAATATGTCCGTCGTGTCTGACAAGTCCTCTCTCACGCCGCGGCTTTACGGGGTGGGGATCGGTCCCGGCGCGTCGGATTTAATCACGCTCCGCGCGCGTGCTGTTATCAAGCGCGTGTCCGTTCTCGCCTATCCTTGTCCTCCCGACAAGCCTTCGCTGGCGCGTCGGATCGTCGCTCCGCATGCGCGCAAACATTTTTTTTGGCGCGCTCGAGTAACCGAGCTGCCGATCGCCATGACGCTCGATGTACGACGTTTTCCCGACCACGAGGTCTATGCACGGGCGGCGCGAGCGATTGAGAGGCATGTGCTTGCAGGTCGTTCGGTCGCCTACCTTTGCGAGGGGGACGCGACGCTTTACGGCTCGTTCCTCTACCTTCTTCCGCACCTGCGTGATGTGCCTGTCGAGATCGTTCCGGGCGTCTCCGCTCCGATGAGCGGCGCTGCGTTGTTGCAAACGCCGCTGGCGCAAGGCAACCAGTGCTTCGCCGTGCTGCCCGCTTCCGCCTCGCTTCCTGTCTTGGAGCGCGCGCTTCAGGCTTGCGAGAGCGTCGTCTTCGTCAAGGTCGGAAAACACTGGCGAAAAGTCTGTACTCTGTTGCAGAAGAACAACCGCATGCGCGATGCTCGTTATGTCGCTTACGCCACCTTTTCCCAGCAGCATTGTGCGCCGTTGAGTGCGCTTGCGGCGGACGCATCCTTTCGTGCACCGTATTTTTCCATGATCTTTTCCCCCGCTGCGACGGACAAGGCAACATCGAAAAAATCATGACGAATTTCTCGCCCTACTCTTCCTCTTCGCGCCCCGCGCTCGCGTTCTTCGCGCCAAGCTCTCGCATGGCAGAGGCAAAAACCTTGTCGACACATTGCTACGAACAAGGATGGCTCGTCTCGTGCCATCCCCTTGCACGCGCTGCGATCGCCGAGGCATTCGTGCAAGGGCGTGCCGTCGTGGGTTGGTGCGCGCCCGCCATTCTCGTTCGCGCCGTTCCTTGGACGGACAAGCGACGCGACAGCCCCGTGCTATGTTTTCCTCCTGTTTCCGACGGGCAGGCTGTCTTGCTCGCGCTGTCGGGGTGGCATCACGGCGGAAACGTCGTCGCGCGCGCGTTGCAGCGGGCTTGGCGAGAGGGAAAGGTCGAGACGGACGCAGAAGAAAAAGAGCAAGGAGAGGGGGAGCGTCTGTTCGTCGTGGGGGGCTCGGCGACAGAAGAGACGTTGGGCTTTTCGCTCGAAGACCCGCCGCAGGGATGGAGCGTGCAGGGTGATGCGGACGGAGTGCTGAAAGCCCTCGCGCGAGAAGAAAAGTTTCCTTGCCAGGTCGTCGGGGAAGCCTGTGGCGGTTTCCCGCCGCAGCACTTTTTCGACCTTGCGAGCAAGGCGAGCAAGCGGGGGCAAGAGCAAAAATTCGGAATCAAAAAAAGGATTGCGGTCGGCTTTCGCAGGCAACGGGAGGGTGCGGATTTGCGCCTTGTGCCGCGTTGTGTGACGCTGGGGGTGGGTTGCGTGCGCGGCGCGTCGATGGAGGAGATCGCCGAGCTGGTCGATGCGTGCTTTGCCGAAGCGGACATCGAGGCTGCGTCGGTTGCGGGCATAGCGAGCGTGTCGTTGAAGCGCACCGAGCGCGGACTTTTGCAATTTGCCGAACGTCGTGGTTTTCCGTTGCGTTTTTTTTCTTCACAGCGTTTGTCGTGCGAGGTCGCGCGTCACGCCTTGTCGCAAGAAGAAGTGGTGGAGCGTGCGACCGGCACGCCGAATGTTGCCGAGGCGGCGGCGTTGGCACTTGCTGTTGCGCCCAAAAAAGAAGGGGTGGAGGAGGGGGCAGGCGCGCGTCTTTTGTTGGGCAAGCGCAAATCGACAAAGGTCACTTGCGCCTTGGCAGTAGCACCTTGCGCGCTGCCTGCGTCGATGTTGGCAGGGGAGAGGAACGGCGTGCTGACGTTGGTGGGCTTGGGTCCGGGGAGAGCCTCCGAGCGCACAGCTGCCGCAGCGCGTGCCTTGCGCGAAGCTGAGGGTGTTGTAGGCTACGAGGGTTATGTCGCGCTGTTGGAAGAGGGGGAGACGCGTGCCGAGCTGTTTCGTTCTGCCATCGGCAGCGAAGAGCTGCGCGCACGACACGCGCTCGCCTTGGCGCGTGAGGGGAAAAACACGGTGCTGCTCGGCTCAGGCGATGCGGGCGTCTACGGGTTGGCGGCGCTGGTGTGGCAAATCCTTGCCGAAGAATCACATGAAAAATCACATGAAAAATCGCACGAACTTTCTAGCGCCAAGGTTCCTGTCGAGTTTCCTGTCGAGGTTCGTCAGGTGAGCGGAGTCTCTGCCATGCACGCGCTGGCAGCGCGGTTGGGGGCGCCGCTCGGCGACGATTTTTGTGCCATCTCCCTTTCCGATGTCATGACTCGCGAGAAGACGATCGTGCAGCGCATCGAGGCGGCGGCGAAAGGCGATTTCGTCGTCGCCCTCTACAACCCGCAGAGTCGATTGCGGCGCGCCTTGTTGCCGCGCGCGCTCGCGTTGTTGCGCGCGCATCGCCCGCCCGATGCGCCCGTCGCGTTTGGCAGAAATATCGGGCGCAAGGATGAGTGCGTGAAGGTTGCGAGCTTGCAAGATGTGCAAGATGTTGATGCCGATTCTGTCGACATGCACACGCTCGTCGTCGTCGGCAACAGCAAGACGAAGCGATACGATTCTCCCTACGGAGCGCGCCTCTACACGGAGCGCGGCTACAGGTTGAAGGGGGGATGAGCGTGAAGACAAAAGATTCTCCAAAAAATTCTCCGAAAAATTCTCCGAAAAATTCTGAAGGAGCTGTTGTGGATTTTGTCGGGGCAGGTCCTGGCGCGCCCGATCTTTTGACGCTACGCGCCGATCGACTGATTCGCCGTGCGCAAGTGTTGGTGTATGCCGGCTCGCTAGTGCCGAATTCGGTCGTCGCTTTGGCAGCGCAAGCGGAAAAACACGACACCTCTTCGATGGTGCGGGAAGAGATTTTGAAGTTGTTGCACGCGCGCGCGCTTGCGGGGTTGCGTGTCGTGCGTTTGCATTCGGGAGATCCTTCGCTGTACGGAGCGATCGCCGAGCAGATTCACGCGCTTCGTGCAGGGGGTGTCGCCACGCGCATGACGCCTGGCGTTCCTGCTTTCGCTGCTGCCGCCGCTGCCTTGAGCTTGGAGTTGACCTTGCCTGAGGTGAGCCAAACGGTGATTCTGACTCGCACGGCGGTGCGCGCTTCTTCGATGCCTGAGGGCGAGGAGCTGGCGCGTTTGGGGGCGAGCGGGGCGACGCTTGCCATTCATCTTTCGATCAACAACCTCGCCTTCGTCTGCCGCACGCTCACGCCTCTTTACGGCGAGAATTGTCCGGTCGTCGTCGCCTTTCGAGTGGGGTGGAGCGACGAGAGGTTCTTACACGGCACGCTCGCCGACATCCGTGGGCAAGTGAAAGACGCGAAGATCACGCGCACCGCGCTCGTCTTTGTAGGACGCGTGCTTGCGCACGAGCGGCAACGGGCAGCGGTCGATCGCGCCTCCAAGCTTTACGACGCTGCCCACAGCCATTGCCTTCGCCCGTCGTCTGCTATGTCCCCTTTGCCGTCCTCTTCGCCGTCTTCGTCTTCTTGAGTTTGAGTGCTTGTGTGATGTTCGACGAGGCTCTTTCTGTCGTCGTTGCGACACATTTGCAAGCGCCCTCGCGTCCGGGTTGCTATCGCATGTTGGACGGAGAGGGACGAGCCTTGTATGTCGGCAAGGCGCGCGATTTGAAGAAACGTCTTCAAGCCTACACGCGTCCCAAACGGCTGCCGAATCGCTTGCAGCGCATGCTGGCGGCGACGCGTCGTCTCGAGCTGTTGGTGACGCAAACGGAAGCGGAAGCCTTGCTGACGGAAGCGTCGCTGATCAAGGCGCTGAAGCCGCGTTACAACATTCTTTTGCGCGACGACAAGAGCTTCCCTTCGATCCTGTTGCGCGGCGACCATGCCTTTCCGCAAATCGTGAAGCATCGCGGCAAGCAGCGCGTGAAGGGAAGCTATTTCGGACCTTTTGTTTCCAGCGCTGCGGTCAATTCTTCGATCGTCGAGTTGCAGAAAATTTTCTTGTTGCGCTCTTGCAGCGATTCGATCTTTGCGCATCGTTCGCGTCCGTGCTTGCAATATCATATCAAACGTTGCTCTGCCCCTTGCGTGGGCTACACGGACGCGAAGAGCTACGCGCAGCTGGTCTCCGGGGCGAAGGCGTTTTTGAAAGGCAAGTCGGAAGGCGTGCGCGCGCGGCTGGAACGACAGATGACGGAAGCGAGCCGAGCGCAAGAGTACGAACGTGCCGCGTCGTTGCGCGATCGTCTGACGGCGTTGGCGGTGATTCAGGCACGCACGCGCTACGTTCTGCCGCACGGGGAAGAGGCGGATGTGTTGGCGTTGTGGTTGCACGAGGGGGAGAGCTGTATCGAAATGTTTTGTTTTCGCAACCGTCGTCATTGCGGCAACCGCGCTTTTTTTCCTCATCATCCGAGCGAGGTTTCTGCAGCAGAAATCGTGGCTTCGTTCATCGCGCAGTTTTACGCCTCGCACCCTCCGCCGTCGGTGATCTACGCCGCGCCTGCCCCGCACGAGGCTGCGTGGCTTCAACGTTCGCTTTCGCATCGCTACGAACGTCGGGTGAGAATTCTTTCTCCCAGAGACGAACGTTTCGCTCTTTTCGCAACCGTTCGAACGAACGCTGAAGAAGCCTTGCGTCGCCGTCAAGCAGAGAAGAGGCGTTTTGCCGATCACTGGACAGCGTTGGAAGAGCTGTTGGAATTGAAAGTGCCGTTGCAGCGCGTCGAGATCTACGACAACAGCCACTTGGGTGCCACAAACCCTTACGCAGCGATGGTGGTGGCGGACAGGCAGGGGTTTGTCAAAGGAGCTTACAGGAAGTTTGTCATTCGCAGTCAGGGCGCGGGCGGAGACGACTATGCGATGATGCGCGAGGTTCTTTCGCGGCGTTTCTTGCACAAGCAGTCTTGGGGCTTGCCCTCCTTGGTGGTGTTGGACGGCGGGCGGGGTCACATCACGGCGGCGCAGGAGGTGTTGGCGGATTATCCCTTGTTGCCGTTGCTGGCGATTGCTAAGGGGGAGGGTCGCAAGGCGGGAGGCGAGAGGGTGTACGCTGCTTTTTCGCATCGGGAGGCGGGCAAAACGAGAATCTTGTCGTTGGGCTTGGCTGCGGGTAAAATTGCTGACAAGGCTGCTGACAAGGTTGCGGGCAAGGTTGCGGGAGATTCTTTCGGGTTGTTTTATTTTTTGTTGCGTTTGCGCGACGAGGCGCATCGCTTTGCTTCGGGGGCACATCGCGTGGGACGCGTTCGTGCACAACGGGCGTCCAAGTTGGATGGGGTTCCTTCGGTGGGCGTCGTTCGGAGGGGGTTGTTGTTACGGCATTTCGGATCGGCTCGTGCAGTAGCAGAAGCGTCGGAGGCAGAGTTGCAGGGAGTTGCAGGTTTGGGAGAGGGGGCGGCGCGCAAAATCTACGAGCATTTTCACGGGTGAACTATGAGAGCTTGAATCGTA
>JABAAA010000036.1:6286-8211 GCA_014239005.1 Alphaproteobacteria bacterium
CGGCGCGCAAAATCTACGAGCACTTTCACGGGTGAACTATGAGAGCTTGAATCGTATCGTAAGAGCTGCGTGTTTCGCGCTGCCTCTTGAAAAACCCCGTTGAAAAATCTCGTTGCAAAATCCCGCTCAAACAGGCAAACTGCCGTAAGCAGAGGTAAGACAAAAGTAAGCAAAAGTAAGCAGAAGTAAGCAGACCCCGATGCTCGACCAACTCGCCACAACCCCTCCCGCAGAGCTGGAGGAGATCATCGTTCCCACTTCCTCTCGTCCTTCCTTCGTCGACGGTTGCGGCAGAACGATCAACTACCTGCGCCTCTCCGTTACCGATCGCTGCGACCTGCGCTGCCGATACTGTATGCCACTCCGCCCGACCTTCCTTCCCAAACGCGATCTTCTCAGTCTCGAAGAACTCTATCGCCTCGCTCGCCTCTTCGTCGTCCACGGCATCGAAAAAATTCGCATCACCGGCGGCGAACCCCTAGTACGCAAAAATCTCATGCATCTGTTGCACCGACTCGGCGACTTGATCTCCCCGCGCGAAGAAGCAGGACATTTGCGAGACCTGACGCTGACGACCAATGGCACGCATCTCACGCAATTCGCCGAAGAACTCTTCGCATGCGGCATTCGTCGTGTGAATGTGTCGCTCGATTCGCTGGACGCGACCACCTTCGCCGACCTGACGCGCGGCGGCTCCCTTCCCGTCGTCTCGGAAGGAATCGACGCTGCGCTCGCGGCAGGGCTTGCGGTGAAAATCAACTGCGTCGCGCTGAAAGGCGTGAATGTCTCGCCCGAAGAAGTCGATCGCCTGTTGAGATGGTGCGGCGAAAAGGGCTGCGACCTCACCTACATCGAAGTCATGCCGATGGGCGATATCGGCAATGAAAAAAGACTGGATCAGTTCTATCCGCTCACCGAACTCAAAGGTTCGATCGACAAACGATGGGCGCTGAAACGTTCCTCGTACCATAGCGGCGGGCCTGCACGCTACTGGGATTGCGTCGAGACAGGCAGACGCATCGGCTTCATCTCGCCGCTCACCGAAAACTTCTGCGACGGTTGCACACGCGTGCGCGTCACTTGCACCGGCATGCTCTATCCTTGTTTGGGACAGGAAAGCGGCTCCGACCTGCGCGACGCGTTGCGCGACCATCCCGACAACGACGAGCCTTGCTCGAAGGTGATCGCAGCAAGGGTGGCGAAAAAAACGCGCGGACACGCCTTCGTCATCGATCGCGATTCCGGCGCAGCGCTGGGGCGCACGATGAACACGACGGGCGGCTGATTTCCTTCGACGCGGTTTTTGTGTCCAAGTTGCGCGTCGCTCTGTTCGCTGCCGATACAGAAAAGGCGGCGCGTTGCCGCTCCTTGATCGAGCGCACGCTCGACCCCGTGCCGCTGGAGCGCGCAGAATATGTTCTCGCGCTCGGCGGCGACGGACTGATGCTGGAAGTGCTACGGCGCTACGGGGTGCGCAAGAAGAAAGTCTACGGCATCAACTGCGGCAGCGTGGGCTTTCTCATGAACACCTTCGACGAAGAGCGAGCATCGGAACTGCAACGGACGCTGCAAACCGCATCCTCTTATCGCATCGCGCCGCTGGTGCTGGAGACGACGCAGAAGGACGGAACAGAGCTGTGCCACATCGCCTTCAACGATGTTTCGCTCTTTCGGCGTACGGCGCAAGTCGCCAAGCTGCGCATCTCCGTCGACGGCGCAGTGCGCATGTCGGAGCTCCTGTGCGACGGAATCAACCTTTCCACGCCCGCAGGCAGCACCGCCTACAACCTCTCCTTGCAAGGGCCCGTCTTGCCGCTGAGCTCGAATCTCTTGGCGCTCATGCCGATCGCTCCCTTTCGTCCCAGAAGGTGGCGCGGCGCACTGCTTCCGCGAGACGCACAGCTGGAGGTCGAAGCCTTGGAGGC
>JABAAA010000036.1:8309-9578 GCA_014239005.1 Alphaproteobacteria bacterium
GTGGCGCGGCGCACTGCTTCCGCGAGACGCACAGCTGGAGGTCGAAGCCTTGGAGGCGACAAAACGTCCCGTCTCCGCCGTCGCCGACAACGCCGAGGTCATCGACGTCGTGCGTGCGCGCATGCACCAAGACAGGAAAAGCGCCGTCACCATCCTCTTCGATTCCGAACGCGACCTCAACGAACGCGTCGTCAGAGAACAATTCGCTGAAGAATTGTAATCCGTAGAACGACACAGAGACGGAGAAGAACCTTGTCCGAAATATGGGATTTTTGTGTCGTCGGCGCAGGATCGGGCGGCGTGCGCGCAGCACGGCGCGCGGCAGCCTTGGGCGTAAAAACATCGCTGATCGAAGATCATGCGCTCGGAGGAACTTGCGTCAACAGGGGCTGCATTCCGAAAAAACTCTATGTCTACGCAGGAACGCACAGCGGGCAAGGTTGCGAGGCTTCGTCGTTCGGTTGGAACAGGACGACAGAACCCTTCTTCGACTTGGCGGGGTTGCGTCAGAACAAGGATGCGGAACTCTCGCGTTTGCGAGGGCTCTACGAACAAGGCTGCAGGGAGGCGGGGGTCGAGATCATACACGGCACGGCGCGTCTTACAGCAAAGCGAGACGGTGTGTTTGTCCTTCAAGTAGCAGAGCAAGAGGTGCGAGCGAAAACGTTGCTGCTGGCTACGGGCGCCGAGCCGATCTCGCTGGAAGGAAAAGTAGAGGGAGGAGAGATCGCCTGCGTTTCCGACGCCGTCTTCGAACTCGGCAAGCTGCCGAAGCGGATAGTCGTGTTGGGCGGTGGTTATATCGCATTAGAGTGTGCAGGAATTTTCAACGCGCTGGGCGCAGAAACCACATTGGTGCATCGCAACGATGTCCTGTTGCGCTCCTTCGACCGAGGTATCGTCGGACGTTGTCTCGAAGGGCTTGTCGCGCGCGGTGTCGCTGCACGGCTTTCGCGACGCTTGCTAGGGCTTTCGCGTGCGGAAGGCGCAGGGGGGGAAGAGATCCAAGTCGATTTGGATGGGGAGGCGGGAGCAGAATCGCTCCGTTGCGATTTCGTGCTGGCAGCGCTCGGGCGCAAGGCGCGCACGAAGGATTTGGGGTTGGAAAAGTTGGGCATCGACACAGACGCGCGCGGCAAAATCGTCACCGACCAGCATTTTGCCACCTCGCAAGAGGGCGTGTATGCGTTGGGGGATGCGACCGATTCTCCCGAACTGACGCCCATTGCGATTCGGCAGGCGGAGGCGTTGGTATCAAACTTGTTTGAA
>JABAAA010000036.1:9588-9817 GCA_014239005.1 Alphaproteobacteria bacterium
AAGGAGGAGGGGGTGTGTTCGACGCACGCCTCTTGCCGCGTGCCGTTTTTGCGACCCCTGCTTTGGCGAGCGTGGGGCTTTCGGAAGAGGAGGCGCGGGAGGGCGGCGGCGTGCGCGTGTACGAGAATTCGTTCGTTCCTCTGCGTAGCAGCTTGAAGGAGGCTTCTTCGCGCGAACGCGTGTTCGTGAAGCTGATCGAGCGCACGGAAGGTATTGCGGGCGAGGGCGA
>JABAAA010000037.1 GCA_014239005.1 Alphaproteobacteria bacterium
ATGTCGTTCTTCCCATGTCGCGTTTTTTCTCTCTTCTTCTCTGCGCTACGCTCCTCGCCCCTGCCTTCCTCGTAGCCCATTCTTCTGCCGACTCCGTCCCGCGCGCGTGGCTGCAAGAATTTTCCAAGACCAATTTTGCCAAACGCTCGATCTCTCTGGATAGCGTCATCAGCGGCGGTCCGCCGCGCGATGCCATCGCCCCGATCGATCGCCCGCGAATTCTGCCCCTCTCCTCCTCCGCGCCCGAAGTGTTGGCGATCAAGGATCGAGAACCCGTCCTCTCGCTCACCTTGGAAGGCTTGTCGCGCACCTATCCGCTACGTTTTCTGATATGGCACGAGATCGTCAACGACACGCTCGGCGGCAAAAAGATTGCTGCCACCTTCTGCCCGCTGTGCAACGCGGCGATCGTCTTCGACGCTTCCGTCGACGGACGCGCGCTCACCTTTTCGACGACAGGCCGTCTCCGCAAGTCCGACTTGCTCATGTACGACCGTGAAACAGAAAGCTGGTGGCAGCAATTCTTGGGGGAAGCGGTCATCGGCAAGCTGACCGGCAAGAAGCTCAAAGTCCTCCCTTCGCAGCTGGAATCGTGGGGGCAGTTCAAAAAAAGACATCCACAAGGCACGGTCGCCCTGCCGCCCAAGGGCTTCGCTCGCGCCTACGGAGAAAACCCCTACGCGCGCTACGATTCGCTGAAACGTCCCTTTCTCTATCAAGGCGCCTTGCCTGAGGGCATTCCCGCCTTGGCGAGGGTCGTCTCTTTGACGGACAGGAAACGCGCGATCGCCCTGACAAAGCTGCGACGCGAAGGTAGCATGCGCTTGGGCGAGATCACTTTGGAATGGCGAAAAGGACAAGCCTCTGCGCTCGATCACCAAAAGGTCGAGCAAGGCAAGGAGGTGGGCTCGGTCTATGCCTGGAAGAAGAAAGGAGGCAAGCGCGTGGCAGTGGTGTATTTTGTCGATTTCGCCTTCGCTTTCCACGCCTTCTTTCCCAAAAGCGTGATCGAAAAATGAACGGAAAAACAAACAAACTTACAAGAAGATGAACAAGCGAGCCTCTGTCGCCCGTTCGCGAGGCAATTTTTTGTTGCTGTTTCTGGGAGGGTACTTGCTTGCCATAGCCTACGGGGTCAGTTTTCTGATCCCGATGCTTGTTGCCGACAGAGGCGGCGACGAAGCTTTTGCCGGCGCGATCATCTCGATGGCAACGATCGGCACGCTGACGTTCGTGACCTTTTCAGGGCACCTTGCCGATCGCTTGGGGTTGAGCCGATCGGTCGCCTTCTCCGCTTTTTTTCTTACCTTGTCGATGGCGGGATTTTTTGTCAATGGCGCGCTGGCATTGCCACTAGGCGTCGATCTGCTGGTCTCCGGCTTTCTGTTGGGCGTGGGCTGGGGCGTTTTTTATGTGTTGATACCCCTTGTCGTGGCGGTGCTTGTCAAGCCGACACAAAGGATTCGTTTTTTTGCTCTGCTATCGGGCTCGTTGATGGCGGGAATTGGCACGGGTCCTCTTGTCGGACGCGTGTTAAATTTGCTGAGCCTTCCTATCGAGAGTGCCTTTTTGGTGGCGTGTTTATGCTCTCTCATGGGCGGTGTGATCTGTTTTTGTGCAGATCGCAACTTGCGTAGGGGCAGGAATGTTGTTCCTCAAGTCACTCGAATATCGGTGCGCTCTGTCGGCAGGGTTTTTCGTTCGACGGCGTTGTATCCGATCGTCATGGTGGGGTTGGGAGGCTGTATTTTCGGCAGCCTGTCGAGTTTCCAAACGGTCTATGCCGAGAGCTTCGGGTTCGACTATTCGCTGTACTTTATAGGATTTACGCTTACGTCGATCGGCTCTCGCATGCTGTTGGCGGGCTACTGGACAGATAATTCTTCCTCGTTTGTTCTGCCTTCGGTGATCCTGTTGACTTCTTTGATCGTGCTTTCGCTTCTGATGTTTATCACCTTGACCGAGAATGTCTTGTGGTATGTCGTCTCGTCGATCGTTTGGGGAATTGGCTACGGGTTGAATTATGTTGTCATCAAGGGCTGGACTGCGAACGACGCTCCTGATGAATGGATGCAGCAAGCTTTGCTGTTGTTCGGCTTGTCGTATTTTTTGGGTGTGTTCGGCTTTCCGTTTGTGGCGGGTGTGTTGATCGTTTGGGGCGGAATTTTGGCGATGCTGTACGGGTTGTTGCTTCTTGCGCTGTTGAATGTGTGCGTAGGAATTGCGGGCATTGCGTTGCGACGAGCGCGGTGAACGATAGGGGCTTCGCACGAGGGACGGGGCGCGACGCATAGCATATCCTTGTCCCCTTCTCGCTCGGCAGCTCTTTCTCACTGTTGCAACCGCCTGATACAGCGTATCTCTCCCTCCACGCCCATAATGCGCGCGCGCGCCGCCACGACGGATTCCTGCGACACAGCCATCGTCCCCGCGTTCGCGTGCAACAACATCTCTCCGTCTACCATCACCCCTACATGCCGATGCCAAAAGAGCAGATCGCCCCGCTCTAACATCGGCAAAGCATTTCCGCCTTTCCCCTTCCACGCCAACGCCTTGCCCAAAAGACGTTCCTGCGGCGCAGAATCCCTTGGCGATGCGATGCCATGAACCCCCATCGATACTTGCAACAACGCCGAACAATCGATCCCCGCATAACATCCTCCTCCGTACAGATAGGGAACATGCAAAAACTTCGACGCCGTTTCCACCCAGTCGCGCCCGTTCGCTACGCCACACGCTGCCAGTGTCAAGATCTGATGCCGTTTCACAAAAACTCTTTCTGCGGCTTCTTCCTTCCCTCTCTTGTTCGCCTTCACGCGTAGCACGACAAAGCCTCTTCTCTCTCCTTCTTGCCCTTCTTGCCCTTCTTGCTCTTTTTGCTCTTCTTGCCCTTCTTGCCCTTGCGGCTCTTCGACGCGCAGGCGGCTACCCATCGGAAATGCGAACGCCGCCGCCGCCGTGTCCTTCGCCTCCTTGTAGCCGAGCGCGAGCGGCTCGACGACGAGGCATGCGTTCGTGTTATCTCCGTCAAAGCTTGCTTTCGGAGCGAGGCTCGCCCTTTCGACATAGCCCTCGTAGCCGTCGATGCCTGAGCGAACACGACACCATTCTCCTTCTTCCTCCCCTTCTCCTTTTCCTTCTCCTTTTCCTCCCTCTAGTCTTTTTTCCTTTTCGCTCTTGAGAGGGGTCACAGGCGTGCCAAAAAACATCTCTGTATCGATGGCAGCAAACGTCGAAGGCTGCCTACGGAGATAGACACGCTCGGAACAAACCTCCAGCTTATGCCTTTCTGTCATCGCGTATCGCTCCGATGTTGATGTTCATAGAGACGCGTTGCCAGAGACGCGTTGACAGAGGCGCGTTGGCTAGGACAATCCCTTTGCGACTTTATCCATCTCCATCGCCACATCCAAGATGCGTCCCAAGTCCTTGATATGCAACATGTTACTGCCGTCGCTGATGGCAGCGTCAGGATCGCCATGCACCTCCAAGAACAGCCCTGCCACCCCGACAGCGCTCGCCGCGCGCACCAGTGATTCGATCGAGTCGCGATTTCCCATACTGACTCCCTCGCCTCCGCCCGGACGCTGCACGGCGTGCGTTGCGTCCATGACGATCGGTCGCCCGCTCTGCGCCATCTGCCACAAGCCCGCCATATCGACGACGAGACGATGATAACCGAAGCTCGTTCCGCGTTCGCACAGCAACACGCCCGCTTCTCCTTCGCCCTCGACCTTTTCTGCCACATAAGCCATGTCTTGAGGCGCGAGGAATTGTCCCTTTTTCACATTCACCACCTTTCCCGCCGCTCCCGCTGCCAGCAACAAATCGGTCTGTCTGCACAAGAAGGCGGGAATTTGCAAAACATCGACCACCTTCGCCACCCGCTCGCAATGCCAACACTCGTGCACATCGGTCATGGTGAGGATCCCTTTTTCGCGCAAGGCGGAAAATACTTCGAGCGCGGGCTCGAGTCCCATTCCTCGCTTCGATGCCAAAGATGTTCGGTTCGCCTTGTCGAAAGAAGTTTTGTAGATCCACGGCAAGTTTCGCGCGTCGCAAATCTGTGCGATCGCCTGGCTAGTTTCCAATGCGTGCGCGTGGCTTTCCATCGCGCAAGGACCTGCGAGCAGGACGAAGGGACGGTCGTTGGCGAAGACGATTTTTCGCGCGCTGCTGCCTCCCTCGCCCTTGAGCACGACTTGGCGAACGTTCTCGGCAGCGTAAGGGGGCAGGCGAGCGGCGTTATTTTCGGTCGAGCGATCTGTCAAGATTTCGTCCTTCTCAAGACTTGGAGAAGTGTTTCAGGGGATCGACGGGTTTGGAGTTTCTTCTAAGTTCGAAATGCAACATGGCTTTGCGTGCGTCGCCCGAGCTTCCGACCTTTGCGATCGTCTGTCCTCGTTTGACGCGATCGCCTTTTTTGACGAGGTTTTGGCTGTTGTAGCCGTATGCGGTTAGGTATCCGTCGGCGTGTCGCACGAGGATCAGGTTGCCGAATCCCTTGAGCGCAGAGCCGCTGTAGACGACGACGCCGTTCTCCGCTACTTTGACGATGCTGCCCTCCCTGGAGGCGATGTTGATACCGTTGTTGCGCTGTCCGAAGCTTTTTTCGCCGAAGCGACTGACCACCTTGCCTTGCAAAGGACGGAGGAAATCTTTGCGTTCGCGCTGCGGTGCTTTCGCCAGTTTCCGTCGTTTGGTGGAGCGTTGGGAAGAAGAGGCGGAGCTTGCTGTCTGTTGTCGGGCGGCTTCTTGAGTGGTGGCTTGAGCCGAAGCCGAGCCTTTTTGGACGATGAGCAGTTGTCCGATGTTGAGCTTGTTGGCGTTTCGGATTCGGTTGGTTCGTTTGAGGCTTTGTACTGATACGCCGTATTTTTTGGCGACGCTGTAGAGCGTTTCGCCCCTTTTGATGATGTGTCTTGTTTCGCTTGTGAAGTTTCCTGATCCTGAGCCTGTTCCTGATCCTGGGATGGCGAGTCTTTGTCCTACGGCGAGGCGGTTGGGATTGGAGATTCCGTTGAGACTAGCGAGATTGCTCAAGGAGGTTCCGTAGCGTCTTGCGATGGAGAGGAGGGTTTCTCCTTTTTTCACGATGTGGGTTCGCGTGCCTGCTGTCGTGGGCTGTTGTGGCTGATGCGTAACGGAGGGGGCGAGGGCGGCTTGGGATGTTGTGTTGCTGCCGACGATGTCGGAATCTCCGGGGACGAGCCCGCTCACCGAAGGGATGTTGGCATTACGCGGAAGTTGATATCGCTCGATGCGCTCGTCGGCGGAGACGGGGCGAAGGCGAACTTCCCCTCCATGTTGGCACGCAGCCAAGAAGATCGTTGGCAGCAGAATTGTTGCCAGCAGGCTCGTCGTAAGAAGGACGGGGATGGTTGCGGGGATGGTTGCGGGGAGGGTTGCGTAGCGGGGCATGATGCTCTCTATTGTAAAGAAGCGATGGGTTGCAAGCAAGGCAGCAAGCAAACGAGCAAGAAGTTCAAGACCAGGAAGTCCAAGACCAGGAAGTTCAAGACCAAGAAGTTCAAGACAAGGCAATTTCCAAAAATCAAGACGCGCAGTTTCGCAACTCCTTCGTTCCCATCAGTTCCCACAAAACCTCCGGTAGGCGCACCGATCCGTCCTGCCGTTGCCCGTTTTCCAAAATCGCCGCCATCGTGCGTCCGACCGCCAGCCCCGATCCGTTCAACGCATGAGGAAACTCCGTTCCCTTCACCCCCCTGCGGCGAAAGCGCGCGTTCAGCCGCCGCGACTGGAAGGCTGCACAATTGGAACAGCTGGAAATCTCCCGATAGATGCCTTGCGCCGGCATCCATACCTCCAAGTCGTAGGTCTTCTCGGCAGAAAAGCCCATGTCACCCGCGCACAACAGTATCACGCGATAGGGCAAGTGCAACCGCTTCAGAATTTCTTCAGCGCAAGCCGTCATGCGCCCATGCTCGTCTTCGGAATGTTCGGGCAAGGTGTAGCTCACGAGCTCCACTTTGGAAAACTGATGCAAGCGCAACAAGCCCTTCGTGTCTCTTCCCGCAGCCCCCGCTTCGGCACGAAAGCAGTTTGTCCAAGCGACATAACGTTTCGGCAAGTCGGCTTCTTCCATGACCTCGCCTGCGTGCAGACCGGTCAGGACGGTCTCTGCGGTCGGGATCAGGTATCGCCCATCTTCGGTGTTGAACAGGTCTTCGTGAAACTTCGGCAGATGCCCTGAGCCGAACAGGGTTTCTTCGCGCACCAACACGGGTGCGCACACTTCCGTGTAGCCGAACTCCTTAGTGTGCGTGTCGAGCATGAAGGTCGCCAAGGCGCGCTCCAACTTTGCCAAGTTGCCGTAGAGCAGCGAGAAGCGCGCTCCTGCCACCCTTGCAGCACGAGGAAAATCCATCTCTGCCAGCCCCTCGCCTATCTCGTCGTGCGATCGGGGAGCAAAGGCGAATGTCGGCAGTTCGCCGACTTCGCGCAAAAGCTCGTTGTTCCCTTCGTCCTTGCCGTCAGGCACATCGCGGCTGGGAATGTTCGGCAGCAGGGAGAGAACAAGTTTCAGCTGCTCGTCCTTTTTTCGCACCTTGTCTTCTTCAGCGGCGATCGCCGTTTTCAGCTCTTTGGCGCGTTTGGTCGCCTTTTCTCGATTTTCACCGTCCTGCTGTTTTGCAAGGGTGGCGATGAGGATGGCGGTTTCGTTCCGCTCGGCTTGCAAGGTCTCCAGTTCTCTGACCGCCTCTCTCCACGCGTCGTGTTTTGTCACGAGCATCTGCGCCTGATTGTCTATTCCTCGCTTGCGCATGCCCTCGTCGAAATTCTGTTGGGCATCGCGCAAAGCTTTGATGTCGTGCATGTCAGGATGCTCGCTGTTTTCTTCGCGCGGCTTTAGCCATGAGGACGGCGCCCCAGATAGACATTTCGTAGAGCAGGATGATGGGAAGCGCGAGCGCGATTTGGCTGAGCGGATCTGGCGGCGTGAGTACGGCGGCGACGATGACGACGATGAGGATGGCGTAGCGTCGTTTTTTTCGTAGCGCCTCGGCGTTGGTGATGCCTGCCTTGACGAGCAGCATGAGCAGGACGGGCAGTTCGAAGCAGACGCCGAATGCGAGGACGAGACGCATGACGAGGGAAAGGTATTCACCGACCTTGGGCTCCAGGCGTATGGCGAGGTGTGCTGTGTCTTTGGCTTGCTCGAAGCCGAGGAAGAATTTCCATGCGACGGGCAGGACGATAAAGTAGACGAAGCTTGCGCCGAGGTAAAAAAGGATAGGGGTTGCGATCATGAAGGGCCAGATGGCGCTCTTTTCGTTCTTGTAGAGTCCGGGGGCGACGAAGAGCCATAGTTGTGTGCACATGAGTGGGAGGGCTATGAGCAGGGCTGTGAACATGGCGAGTTTGATTTCGGTGAGAAATTGCTCTTGCATGGCGGTGTAGATCATGCCTCTGCCTGCCTGGTCTTCGAGCAGACGGGTGAGGGGACGCATGAGGAAGTTGAAGACGGGTTTGGCGAAAAAGAAGGCTGCGATGAAAGCGAAGAAAAAAAGAGCGAGTGCGATGAGCATTCGTTGTCGCAGTTCTCGCAGATGAAAGAATATGTCCTGCTTGGCGTTGTCGGTCATTGTTGAAGTGTTGCTTTAGGTTCGGAGGATGAAGATTTTTTGGCGGTTTTGGCGGCGGGTTTGCGGGTCGATGTCGCCAATGTTGTCGAGGTTGCCGAGGTTGCCGAGGTTTTAGCTTTGCTTGTTCTTGCTTTCGTTGCTTTGATTTTTGCTTTTGCTGTTGTTGTTGTTGTTGTTGTTGTTTGGGGCTTGAGCTTGGGCTTGGGCTTGGGTTTGATTTTGGGCGAGGGTTTGATCTTGGGCGAGGGTTTAGAAGCGCGGGATTTTTTGAGTGCTGGGGTTTTTGTAGCGTTTTTTGTGGCGTTTTTGGCTGTGTCTTCGAGGTCTTCGATTTGCCGTTGGATTCGATGAGAGGCGTCGTGGATAAGGTTTCGTGTTTTGCTGGCTTCGGACGAGATGTCTTCCAAGTGTGTTTTGGAGAAGTTGTGGATGTGGTGTTGGAGTTCTTGTGTGGTCGAGCGTATTTTGGCGGTGATGGAGAAGATTGTTTTGAGGAGGGAGGGGAATTCTTTAGGCGGGAAGACGACGAGCGCGACGGCACCGAGGACGATGAGTTCTTGCCAGCCGATGTCGAACATGGGGGGATTGTAGGGGTGACGAGGGAAGATTGCAAGGAGGAGAGCGCCAGAGGGGGAGATCGCACAAGGGGGGGGTACAAATTTTCCCTGCAAAAGCTACGCCCTCAAACACGGAGCGCGTAGAGCTAGAGCGTAGAGCGTAGCTTTCTCCTTACACCAAGCGCGTGTAACTTCTTTCGTTAGCCTCTTCGTTAGCCGTTAGCCTCTTGCGTTAGCCGTTAGCCTCTTGGATAACCTCTTGGGTTTTACCGAAACGCGTTAACAGCCTTTCAACCTAGCAAGCTGCTTTTGCGCTGAGATGCGGAATGCTTCAAGTTCTAGGTCTCACGACCAGCTTGTCAGATTTCCTTCTTCTTCGCCTTTCCCTTTCCTTTTCCTTCGCCCTCGCCCACTTTTTTCTTCTCCTTCTCTCCATCCAAGCTATTGCGAAACTCTCGCAAGCCCCGCCCAAAGTCTCCCATCAAACGAGATAACTTTCCCCCGCCCCCGAACAACACCACCGCAACCGCCAAGACGATCAACCAATGCCAAATGCTGAAACTGCCCATCTCTCCATCCTCCACGCCAACATGAAACAATTCCCCCTACCTTGTAGCACACTCGCCGACAAACAGCAAGACATCGCTGTGCTCGACCGACAACAAGACTCGCGAGCCCACTTCGGGCAAGAAACATCCGCCCGCCCGAGCGTGCAAATGAATCTGACCGCCATTCAAGGTGCTGGACAAATGAACCAAGCTGTCTCCGCCGATCATGCGCGCCGCCTCGACCTTCCCGACACAACATCCCTCCCCCGCTTCTTCGCCCCGCAACATCATGGAAAGACGCAAGTTTTGCGGACGCACCACCACCTCTGCCGAAGCGCCTCCAAACGACACGGGCAAACGACCGAACGGCGTCACCGCACACCCCCCCTCCACCGTCACGGAGAAACGATTCACCTCGCTCAACAGAGAAGCGACATAGGCGTTGCACGGCGCCCCGTAGATGGCGCACGGATCGCCGCTCTGTACCACCCTGCCCCCCTCGTCCAAGACGATCAGCCGATCAGACATGTACATCCCCTCCTCTGCATCGTGGGTCACCAACAAGACGCTGCATCCCGCCGACTGAATCCAATGCAATGTGCGATCGCGGATTCGGTCGCGCAGGCGAACATCCAAGTTGGCAAAGGGCTCGTCCAGCAACAGCAAACGAGGACGGGACACCAACGCACGAGCCAAAGCGACGCGCTGCTGCTGCCCCCCCGACAAGAGCTGCGGATAGCTTTCGGCGAACTCTTCCAACTCGACCATCGCCAACACACGCTTGATCGCCTCTGCCTCCTTCCCCTCGCCGTTGCCTCCGCGAAAAGCCAACGACAAATTCTCTGTCACCGTCCGATGCGGAAACAAGGCGAAATCTTGAAACACCATGCCGATCGACCCCCGCAACTCCGGTGCCACACAACGCGAGCGCGAACAAACCTCCTGCCCGTCCAACAGGATCGTTCCTGCGGCACAACACTCCAACCCCGCCAGCAGACGCAACACCGTCGTCTTGCCGCAACCCGAAGGACCCAACAAGCAGACGACATTGCCTCTCGCTATTTCGAAGCGCAAGTTT
>JABAAA010000038.1 GCA_014239005.1 Alphaproteobacteria bacterium
CACCCCCCATGTGCGCGACAACGCCTTTTTTTCTATAAAAAGCCAGTCTGTTGTGCGAGCGCAACAGACACGACATACCCTACCTGCTCGCCCCGCCTGCTCGCCCTGCACGCGCGCCCTACCTGCGCGCATACCTCCGCATCAAGCCCGTCACACGACCCTGAACCCGTACCCTTCCCGCTTCATAACATTGCGCCCTGTACGCCTCGTTCGCTGCCTCCAACACAACCTCTCCATCCCGTCTCCGTAAAATCTTCAAGGTCGCATCCCCCCCGTCCACCAACGCAATCACCAACTCCCCGTCACACGCATCGTCGCAAGCCTCCACAATCACCGTATCCCCATCCAAAATTCCCACCCCCACCATCGAATCTCCCTCTACGCGCAACGCATAATGCGAAACCATACCGATACCATTATCAATATCCTTGCCAATACCCTTGCTAATACTCTTGCTAATACCTTTTCCCAACAACTCGCTCGGATAGTCGCGCTCCTCGTCCCAACCCACAGAACCCACCGCCTCGATAGGCAAGCCCGCAGCAACCCCTCCCAAGAAAGGCAAGCGCACAACCTCGCCACGATCCTCGCTGGAACGGCTGCAACCCCCGCTTCGATCATCCCCGCTACCTCGCACAACGCGCAACGAGCGCGCGCGATGCGGAAGACGAACGACAAAACCCCGCTCGCGCAATCCCTCCAACAAATGATGAACGCCAGACTTGGAGCGCAACCCCAAGTGCAATTGCATCTCCTCGAACGAAGGCGAAACATCCCCCTCCGCCAAACGAGACTCGATAAATCGCAACAAACAACTCTGCTGACCCGTCAACATCACTACCAATCCTCCCTTCTCTCCTTTCTCTTCTTGAGTCTCCTTATGTCTCTTTTTGTTCTATCTTTGTTCTTCTTTCTCGTCAAGCGCAAAAAATCTCCGCTTCCGTGCTAACTTCAACCCTTTCGGCACATCCTTTGCGAACATGTCCTCTTGATGCTGCTAGAACAGACTCCGCAAACCTAAGCTATGTCCTCTATGTCCTTCTTGTCTTCGTCGTTATCTTCGTTGTTATCTTCGTTGCCATCTTCGTTGTTATCTTCGATTAACTCCAAGTTCCTCCGCTTCTGCGTCTTCGTTGTCGCGAGTTGCTTGCTCTCGCTCGCTGGTTCGTCGTTGCTGAGCGCGAGCGCAAAGGCGGAACAGCTCCCCTCTTTTTCGTCCTCCTCTTTCTCGTCCTCCTCTTCCTCGTCCTCTTCTTCTGCGACCTCCTCTTCCGCGACCCTGTCGTTGCCTTCCGAACGACAGGAAGCCCTTCTTGCTTCGGTCGAAAACGACGAACTCTCGACCGTCAAGCGCAACAAACAACAGCGCAAGAAACGCCGCAGCAAGAAACGTCAAGCTCCGTCCGCGACGAGCGCGCCCTCGTTTTCGCAACCCGTCTTCTCGGAAAACCAGCCTCGCCTGCTCTCGCTAAAGGATGCCGCCACCTACAAACGCATCTTCGCGCTGCAAAAAGAAGCGCAATGGAAAAAAGCCGACAAGCTCGCTGCCACGCTCAAGAACAAGGTGTTGCTGGGACACATATCGTTCCAACGTTACATGCATCCGCGCTCCTACCGCTCGAACGCCGCAGAGCTCAAACGATGGCTCGCGCGCTACAGCGACCATCCGAACGCCGCGCGACTTTACCGCCTTGCCTACAAGCGCACGCGCAAGGGCAAACGCGCCGCGCTTAAACGTCCGAGCGCACCCGTCCTGCCTCCGTCCGCCAAAGCCGTGTTCGAGGTTCCCTCCAAGAAGCGCGCCCCGTCACGCTACAACCGTGCCGAACGCCGCACGCTCTATCGTCTGCGACGATTCGTCCACCGCACACGCGTGTCCCACGCCTTGCGATACTTGCAAGCGCGCAAAGGTTCGATGCGTCCGCGCGCCTACGCGAAAGGTACAGCGACTGTCGTGGCGGGTTATTTCTTCAACGGCTTCGACGAAAAGGCGCTCGCGCTCGCCGAAGAGCAGGCGCACGAAAACGGCAAGCTCGTCCCTGATTTGCACTGGTGGGCAGGGTTGGCAGCGTTTCGTCTGAATCGCTTCGAACGCGCTGCATGGCACTTTGAACAAGCCACGACCTTGAATACCTCGCCGAACAGCTCGATGGCAGCGCAAGCCGCCTATTGGGGCGCGCGCACCTATTTGCGCAACGGCAAACCCGATCAAAGCTCTCGCTTGCTGAAAGTTGCGCATGCTCGTCCGCACTCTTTCTACGGGCAGCTTGCAACCGAAACACTGGGCTACGAAAGCCGCTTCGATTGGAAACGCGTGCCGCAGAAGAAAGAAAACTTCAAGCGACTGGTCTCGTTTCCTGCCGGCAAGCGCGCCATCGCCTTGATGGAGGCAGAGCAATATCGTCTGGCGGCTCAAGAGGTGGTGCGCTTTCTCGATCGTCTTCCCGACGACATGCGCGTCGACTACATGGTCTACGCCTATCGCCGCGGACAAGCCGACCTTGCGTATCGACTGGGATTGTTCTCTTTGCGAGAGGAAGGGAAGCGTTTCGATGCCGTGCTGTATCCTCTTCCGAAGTGGCAGCCCAGCCAAGGCTTCAACTTGGAGCCGGCGCTGCTGTACGCGTTTATGAGGCAAGAATCGGCGTTCAAGCCCTACGCGCGTTCTCGCGTCGGTGCTACGGGCTTGATGCAACTGATGCCGCGCACTGCGCAGTATATGGCCAACCGCAAGCTTTCGGGGCAGTTCCTGCGCCAGCCCGAGGACAACTTGGCGTTGGGACAGAAGTATTTGCAATTTCTCATGAACGACGCCAACATTGGAAAAAACCTTGTGTTTGCGGCGGCCTCGTACAACGGAGGACCGGGCAATGTTCTCAAATGGGTGAGCAAGGGCAAGAACTATCGGCAGGATCCTCTGCTGTTCGTCGAGACGATCCCTTTGCGCGAGACGCGGCATTTCGTGCGGAAGATTCTTTCGAACTACTGGATCTATCAGCATCGTCTAGGCAGTCGCACGCCTTCGCGCAAGGCGCTGGCGGCGGGACGTTGGCCCTTGTACGAGAACCATGTTCCCTATCCGCAGGACTTGGCGCATAAGTTCGGCAAGCTGCGATAAAGGAGCGGGGGGGAGCGAAGGGGGAGCGAGGGGGGAGACAAGGAGACAGACAACATGGCAGGCTCTGATTCAAGCAGTAACGCCAGCAGTAACGCTGGTGTTGTTGCGCGTCCTTTGTCGATCGCGGTATTGACGGTCTCGGACACGCGGGAGAAGTTGACGGACAAGTCGGGCGATTTTTTGGAGCAAGCGATCGTGAAAGCGGGGCATCGCCTTGTTGCGCGCGAGCTTGTGAAGGACGAGAAGGAGCAGATCGGGGAGGCGTTAGAGAGGTGGCGCGACGACGAAACCATCGATGTGGCGATCACGACGGGAGGCACGGGAATCACGGCGCGCGATGTGACGCCCGATGTCGCGCGCGCCTTGTTGGACAAGGAGTTGGCGGGTTTTGGCGAGTTGTTTCGTCAGTTGAGTTTTGAGCAGATCGGCGCATCGTCGATTCAGTCGCGAGCCTTGGGAGGTGTGATGGGTCGGACTTTGTTGTTCGTGCTACCCGGCTCGACGGGGGCTTGTCGCTGCGCTTGGACGGGCATCTTGGAGAAGCAGTTGGACATCAGGACGCAGCCGTGCAACTTCGTCGCGCTGCAAGAAAGGCTGTGAGAGGAAGGTTGTGAAGAAAGGAGGGCTTGTGCTGAAGGATTGAACTGTGTGTAAAAAAATATTTTTTAGGGCATTTTTTTCTTGCTTTTTGACGAGAAAGATTCGACCATCGTTGCGATGAGGAGGAGGCAACACTCAACTTTTTCACAACACTCAACTCTTTACAAAGGAGAACATCCGAATGATCAAAATGAAAACACTAAAAATCGCCGTTGTTGCGGTTTTTGCGATGGCAATTGCAACCTTGATGACGCAACCCGCGCAAGCGAAGTTTACCCTGCTGGGCGGCTACAAGTATGTGGGAATAGGGGGATTGGCTCCGGGCTCTTCTCTTAACTTGCATGGAGCGAAATTCCACTTCTTGTGGTCTAAGGGAAGACACGATGAGAATCGTCCTCGTCATTTGCTCGGATTTGGCGTGGGTGCTGGTGCTGGAACTGGTAAAACTGAAAACCTGACCTTTTTCGACTTGTCTTTTAACTACGAGTATGTCTTTCCCTTCGGATTGGGCTTGTCAGCAGGGCTCGGTGTTACGGGGGTAGGAGCACAGGAAGGCGAAATAGGTGGTGAAGCAGGCGGAGGTGTCAGCGACCTTGGTCTGAGGTATCACTTCAAAAATGGGTTTGTCCTCTCCACGACGGTAGACCTTCAGAGTAGCCCTCTCCCTGGTACCGATTTGCTTTACGGCGTGAATGTCGGTTTGGGTTACGAATTCTAGTTCCACCTTTGTTTTAGGAAGACCCGCTCTGCGCTTGACGGCGCAGGGCGGGCTTCTTTTTTATGGGCAGCGGCGGCGGATGGGATGCGCGCTTTTCCTGATACGAGCGCGGTTGTGTGCTTGCTTTGATATTTCAAATCTTGCCAAAACAACATTGTTTTGCTAGATAGTAGATACGCAACTTTTTTCTGCATGAGGGTAATGGTGATGAACAGAACGAGCATGATAAGAATCGCTGTTTTTGCGATGTTTTCTATGGCAACGACCTTTGTTGCCCCTCTTGTAGTCCCTTCTGCGCAGGCGAAGTTCGGCGTGTTGGCTGGCTACAGGTACATCAACATTCCTGACAGCAGCGTTGACTACGCAGCCCATGTCTTTCAGCTGGATATCATGTCGACGGTCGGAGGGGACTATCGCGCCGGCGGAAAACGTCCTCGCCACGCGCTCGGGATTGCGCTTGCTGCGGGAGGAGGCGGAGGGGCAAAGATTGGCGGCTCGAGTTCCGCCGACTCTGTCTATTTTGCGATACCCTTCGTCTATGAATATGTCTTTCCTTTTGGGTTGGGCATTTCGGCGGGGGTCAGCATTCCTTTCTATGTCGCCATCGGGTCAGAGGGAGGAAACTCTGCGTTTCTGACCGGCATCAGCATCAGCGACCTCGGTGCGAATTACCACTTCAAGAACGGCTGGACGCTCTATGCCAGAGGCAATGTCGGTTCTGCCAGCGCCGTTCTTGGCGATCTTAAAGGCACCTATCTCGCTTGGGGGGTGGGACTCGGCGGAGGATACTGGTTCTAGACAAGCCCAAGCGCGACGCGAAGCATCGCACAACAGCTTGGCAACTCGACAATCTATTTTTGCAAGCCGCCTTTAGTTATAAAAGGGGGGGTACAAAAAGGGGTTACAAAAGGGGTAGCGGCGTTCGCTCTTAGCGAATGGCCCGCAGTCTCGTTGAGACTGCGGGCATCGCATAAGGTTAAGGTTACACCTCGACCAGCCGACCGGTTTCGCAATGATACACGAAGCCGTGGACAGGGATGGAATGAGGCACAAGAGGATGCTCTTTGATCCGCTTGACATCGGCTTTCACGCTGTCTGTCTGCTCCTTGATTGTGAGCCAGTCGATATAATCTCCTTCACGAGACCCAGGTCCTGCGCCATGGTCGTGCCAGCCCGAATCATCTACGGAGGCCGTGTCAAGACTGGAAGCGAGTAGTTCGCGCATGATTTCGTCCGTGAAAGTTTCCATTCCGCAGTTCGTATGGTGAATGACGAACCACTCGTTAGTACCTAGCAACTTGTGAGAAATCACGAGGGAGCGAATAGCATCATCGCTCGCTCTGCCGCCTGCGTTGCGGATGACATGCGCATCGCCCTCCGCCAGTCCCGCATACTTCGCAGGATCAAGACGTGCGTCCATGCAAGTCAGAATAGCAAAACCACGACTAGGCGGCATTGACAGCAGGGATTTTTCACCAAAACTGGTAGCGTAAGTTTCGTTGGCGGATAGGACTTCTTGTTTGATCTTGCTCATTCTCTCTCTCCTTGTTGGATTGTTGTCAGCACCCAAGCTCAAGATGTTGTCTGCGACAATTAAAGTCAACCCTTTGTTTCAGTAAACATAAGATTTTTATTCTTGGATTTTTATTCTTGGATTTTTATTCTTGGGTCGTTAAGGTGCGCTACGCGCCTAGAAGGCACTCACACGCCCGCTCCTCGCGGCGCACTTTGTGCATGCGAGCCGTCTTGTATTGCCTAATTTTCTGTAGCGATGACCGCTAAGGCGACGCTCGCTAACCGCGCCGCCGCCGCGTCCGCCCTGCTCGTCAGCACCACAGGACACCTCCCCCCCACGACAACCCCCGCAGAACATCCTCCCCCAAGCCACACAAAAGACTTGAACAACACATTGCCCACATCGATGTCGGCTACGATCATCCCGTTCGCTCTGCCCGCAACCTCGCTGCCCTCGATCCCCTTCACACGCACAGCTTGCTTTGCCAATGCCACATCCAACGACAAAGGTCCCTCGATACAAGCCCGCCCCTTGAAAGTCTCCCGTCCCCAGCGAGCCAACGCCCCCGCATCCACGCTGGAGGGCACCGACTCCGTCTCCTTCTCGACAGCCGACAGGATAGCGATCTTCGGACAAACAATTCCCACCCCGTGAGACAACGAGACGACCGCTCGCAAACACTCTCGCCTTGTCGCCTCGTCGGGCTTCACATTCACCGCACAATCGGACAAAAACACACCGCCACTCTTGCTTGCGTCTTCTTCGCTCGCGGCACTCGGCGGCGTAATATAAAAGACATGCACCATACGCTGTCCGCTGACGCGAATCCCGCCGTCTCGTGCGAGCAACGCGCGCATGAAGGCATCGGTCTTCATCGATCCCTTCATGACAACTTGCACCTCGCCCGCGTTCGCCATGCTCGCAGCTCGCACGCTCGCCTCATCTGAGGGACAATCTTGCAAGGTTATACCGCCCTCTGCGTCCTCTAGCGCGATGGCGTGTCTTTTGGCGATGGCGCGTGCCTTGTCGGCATCGCCCAAGACAAGGACTTCTGCCAATCCCGCCGCGCTGACGGCGAGCGCGCCCTCTAGTGCCGTTTCGGACTCGCCGCCCGCCAAAGCTATTTGCAACTTGGCGATTCGCAGATTTGCCTTGCTATCGCCTGCGCTCAATGTGCGCGCGCGCGCGAGCAAGCTTTGCGAACAGACGGGCGCGAGAGGAGAGACAAAGCTCACGAGCAAAGGGGTAGTGCGACAAGACGCTCGAAGCTCTTTCGTGCTTTGTGCGTGCGGTCAGTCCACATTGGTGTGCTTGTATTTGTCGAGCAGTCGTTGGGGTTTTTTGAGCGCGTCGCGTCGGAAGGGGTCTCCGAGTTCTTGGGTTGCCATGCACTCGATGATGGTGCATTGGTCGCTTTTTGTGGCTTTCGTCAGCGCGTCGCCGATATCCTGAGGTTTGTCGACGACGATTCCCTCGGCACCCATGGCTTGGGCGATCTTGGCGAACGAGGGATTGGTCAGGTTGGTGCCGATGAATCGGTCGGCGTAGAAATCGATTTGGTTTTTTTTCTCTGCGCCCCATTGTCCGTTGTTGAAGACGACGGCGGTGACGGGAATGTTTTCGCGCACGCAAGTGAGCGTTTCTTGCAAGCTCATCCCCCAAGCTCCGTCGCCGACATAGGCTACGGCGGGACGCGAGGGACAGGCGACCTTTGCACCGATGGCGGTAGGGAAGGCGTAACCGCAGTTTCCGAAGCTCATGGCAGCGAAGAAGCTCTGGGGTTGTTCGAAGCGCAGGTAGGAGTTGGCGACCGAGCAGATGTTGCCGATATCGGTTGTGACCATGGCATCTTTGGGCATGGCGCGTTCGAGTTCGCGCAGGATTCGTCTGGGCGCGACGGGTGAGCCGTCCTGCTGTCCCCAAGTGTTGAGTTCGTCTTCCCAGTCTTTTTTCTGTTTGGCGATCTCTGCGAGTCGTTGCTCCTTGTTGGCTTGCGCGTTGAGCGGCGTGTTCGCGGCTTTGAGGCGGTGGAGAATATCTTGGGTTGCGGTTTTGGCGTCGGCGCAGATTCCGAGGTCGGTCTTCTTGACGAGCCCGAGCATGCGGGGGTTGCGATCGACTTGAAGGAGCTTGGCGTTTTTCGGCCAATAGTCGATAGAGTGTTGGGGTAGCGTTCCGAAGGGTCCGAGCCTTGTTCCGAGCGCGATGACGAGGTCGGCTTGCGCGAGAATTTTCATGGCGGCTTTCGAGCCTTGGTATCCGATGGGTCCTGTCCACAGGGGGTGGGAGCAGGGGTAGGAATCGTTGTGGAGGTAGGTGTTGACGACGGGAGCTTGGAGGTGTTCGGCGAGTTGAATAACCTCTTCGACGCCTTGGCTCATGACGACTCCGCCGCCGGAGAGGATGACAGGAAATTGTGCTTGAGCGATCAGTTTGACGGCTTCATCGAGCGCGGCGGGGTTTCCGCTCGCGCCTTCCAGACGCATGGGTTCTGGCAGCGTGATATCGATCGTTCCGTAGAACATGTCGCGCGGTATGTTGAATTGTGTTGGACCTCGTTCGAGTCGCGCGTAATCGAAACATCGGGAGAGCAGTTCTGCGACGCGTTGTTGGTTTCCGACATGGGCTTGATACTTTGTAATTTTTTCGAAGAAGGGAAGTTGTTCGGTTTCTTGGAATCCGCCGAGTCCTTGAGTGTTGGAGCCCGTTTCAGGCGTGAAGACGACGATGGGGGAATGTGCCCAGTATGCGGCGGCGACGCCTGTGACGAAGTTGGTGATTCCGGGTCCGTTTTGCGCGATGCACAAGCCGACCTTGTTGGAGGCTCTTGAGAAGCCGTCCGCCATGTGGGCTGCGCCTTGTTCGTGTGCGACGGAGATGAATCGGATTCCTGCCGTATCGAAGAGGTCGAGGGAATCCATGAAGGCGGAACCTACGATTCCGAAGGCGTGCGTGACGCCTTGCTTGACGAGCGTTTCGACGATGGCTTCGGAGGGGGTGATTTTGGGCATGGGTTTTCTCTTCCTCTGAGGTGGGGGAAATCTGCGTCAGGGTGCGCGATGAGGGGCTGTTAAGCAAGGGTTTTTTGGGAAGAGGGGGGATTTTGCGTGAGAATTCAACCCTCTTCTTCGCATGCTACGCACGTGTTATTGAAGTCGCGGGGAAGCCGCGGGGAAGCTGCTGGGCGCGTTTAGTCTCGGCTTGCTGCGCGTTGATCGCTGATATGGTTTCGGATGGTTTCGGATTCTTTCGATTTCGTGCTAGACTCCTGCTATCTGATATCCACCCCCAAGTTTCTAGCAAGCTTCTAGCAAGCTTCTAGCAAGTTCCTAATAAGGAGGTCTTCCATGCTCGAGTCCGCCACCCACGCCGCCAATTCTCTAGAACCCCACTGGATGCCCTTCACCGCCAACCTAGAATTCAAACAAGCACCCCGCCTTATCGTCAAGGGCAAAGGCGTAGAACTTTGGGACCACCAAGGCAAACGCCTGATCGACGGATCGTCCGGACTCTTCTGCTCGCCGGCAGGACACGCGCGCCCCGAAATCGCCGAAGCCGTCTACCGTCAGTTGCAAGAAAGCTCCTACTGCCCTTCCTTCCAAACCGGACACCCGATCAGCTTCGCGTTCGCCGAAACCCTGACGCGCATGCTGCCCGAGACGATCGACTACGCCTTCTTCACCAACTCGGGCTCCGAATCGATCGACACCGCAATGAAAATGGTGCTCGCCTATCACCGCGCCAAAGGCGAAGGGCATCGAAACCGATTTGTCTCGCGCGAACGAGCCTACCATGGCGTCAACATGGGCGGACTCGAGCATGGAAGAC
>JABAAA010000039.1 GCA_014239005.1 Alphaproteobacteria bacterium
TTCGGCACAAGGTCGGTCGATCTCTTGTACGCGGGCGACGGTGGCAAAGTCGGCGATGCGGCGCAAAAGACGCAACGCGATGCGCGGCGTCGCACGGCTACGTCGCGCAATCGTCAAGGCGCCCTCTTCGTTCAAAGGGACAGCAACGGCATTGCGCATCGTCGCGCGACGCAACACTTCCGCAAGCTCAAGCTCCGTGTAAAACACGAAATCCAGCGGGATGCCGAAACGCTCGCGCAGGGGACGCGAAATCAAGCCAGGACGCGTGGTAGCACCGATCAGCGTGAACGGCGCAAGCGAAAGCCGCACCGAGCGTGCACTCGCTCCCGCGCCGATCACGATATCCAAGCTGCGATCTTCCATCGCGCCGTACAGCAGCTCTTCGACCGCGCTCGGCAGGCGGTGAACCTCGTCGATAAAGAACACCTCTCCCTCCTCGCAATCGGTCAGCAACGCTGCCAGTTCCCCCGCTTTCGTCACCACAGGTCCGGAAGTGGCACGAAAAGGTGCGTTCATCTCAGCGGCGACGATGCGCGCCAAGGTCGTCTTTCCCAGTCCCGGAGGACCGCACAGCAGAAGGTGATCCAAGGGTTCGCCGCGCAAGCGCGCCGATTCCAAAAAAACCGAAAGGTTGCGACAAAGCGATTCCTGACCGACAAAATCCGAAAAACGCGTCGGGCGCAGCGAGCCTTGCATCCCAGAGGGCTGTTCGGAAGGTAACTCGTCTTCTTGCACCACGCGTCCAGGCGAGACGATACGGGAGGTCGCGCTGTTGTCCGTCATCGTCGTGTGGGTGAGGTCGTAGCTGCCGTTTCGTTGTTCTCGACCTCGACCTCAAAGTTAGGCGGGCGCGTGTGCGGGCGCAGCATTTTCAGAGCTTGGCGCAACGCTTCGTTCAGGTTTTCGGGCGGCGGGGCGCGGCGCAAGGCTTGGAGGGTTCGCGTCGTTTCAAGACGCTCGAAGCCCAGCGAGCCCAGCGCATCGGCGAGATCGTGCCAAAGCCTTTCGTCGGCAGAAAGACGAACCGAAGGTTGCGCAGAGCCTTCTCGCGCGGGCGTCTCGAAGGTAGCGAGCAGTGCGTCCGTCTTTCCTTCGAGCTCTACGATCAGACGCTGCGCCGTGCGCGCTCCCAAGCCCGAGACGGCTTGCAGCGATGCCTTGTCTCCCTGCGTGATCGCGCGCGCGAATGCTGCGCTGTCGAACTGCGAGAGCACGGAGAGCGCGAGCTTGCCGCCGATGCCTTGCACGCTCAACAAAAGCTGGAAGGCGTCGCGTTCGCTCGCCTCGAAAAAGCCGTAGAGCTTGAGATCGCCGTCGCGTGCTTGCAAAACGACGAACAGCCGCACTTCCTCGTCTTGTGTCGTGCGCGGTGTCCGCGGTGTCATGCGCTCAAGCGTGCGTGCCGAGCATAGCAGGCGGAATCCGATGCCACCGCACAGCAACACGATCCCATCGCTGTCGACGCTCTCGATCCGTCCTTCCAAGAAGGTGATCATGGAACTTCCTCGTGCATCGCGGTCTTTGCTGAAATTCCTTTGTTTCCTCTTCTTGTCGAGGGGTTTTTGACGGGTTGTTCGCGCAAATTTTTGCTGGCAGGGTTCAAGGCGTGGCAGGTGGCGACTGCCAAAGCGTCGATGGCATGGTCGGACGCATCCGTCAATGCCTCGCGGCTCTGCGGAAACAGGCGCGCTATCATGGATCGCGTCTGCTGCTTGTCGATCGCTCCTGATGCGCTGACGGCGCGTTTCACCGTGCGCGGTGCGTATTCCACGCAAGGGAGCCCTGCGCTCGCCAACAACGCGACGGCGCGCGCCTGTCCGAGCGCGAAGGCGGAGCGAGGGTTTTTGCCCAAGAAGACCGATTCCAACGCCATCTCGTCAGGACGGCAGCGAGCGACGGTGTCGGCAAGGCATTCCCAAAGACGCTGAAGACGTTGCGAAAGAGGCAGCGTTTGTAGCACGCGCACAGTGCCGCAATCAAGGTAGCGCAAGCTGCTGCCGTCGCGTTCGATCAAGCCCCATCCCGTTGCAATCAGACCGGGGTCGATGCCGATAATGCGCACGATGTCGAGTTCTCACTCCTCCTCTGCGGAAGAAAGACGAGCCAAAGTTTCTTCCGTCATGTCGAAGTTTGCCCACACTTGTTGCACATCCTCGCACTCTTCCAAGGCATCCAGCATTTTTGTCAGGGTGTCGGCGTGCCTGCCTTCGACCTGCGTCGTCGATTGCGGCTGCCAAATCAGCTCTGCCGTTGCAATCGCGCCGAAGGTCTGTTGCAAGTGAGAGGCAAGCTTGTGCAAGTCGTTCGCGTCGCACACGACGCTGTGTTCTTCCGCCTCCGAGACGATCTCTTGCGCGCCCACCTCCAACGCTGCCTCGAACAGCTCTTCCTCGCCCGCCTTGTCGCGCGCAAGGCGAATTTCGCCGCAACGTTTGAAAAGAAACGCCACCGTTCCCTGTTCACCCAAAGATCCGCCGAACTTTGAAAACAGGGCGCGAACCTGGGCACTCGTGCGATTGCGGTTGTCGGTAAGCGCCTCGACGATTACCGCTACTCCTCCGACGGCGTAGCCCTCGTAGCGAATCTCCTCGTAGTTCACCTCCGCCTCGTCTCCTGTGGCTTTGGCGATGGCGCGCGCGATGTTGTCGTTCGGCATGTTCTCGCCACGCGCTGCCAGCATCGCGGTTCGCAAACGCGGATTGTTGGCAGCGTCGCCGCCACCCGTCTTTACGGCGACCGAGATCTCGCGCGTAAGCTTGGCAAAACGCCGAGCGCGCTTCTTGTCCTGCGCGCCTTTGCGGAACATGATGTTCTTGAATTTGGAATGTCCTGCCATCTGTCTGCGACCCCGTTTGCGGCTCTTGATGCGATTCTATCGTGCAATCTTTGTGCAATCGTTTGAATCGTTGCGTTTTTGCTCTCTGTCTCTCTTCCCGCCTCGTTATGTGCTGGTGGTGTTTGTGTTTTTCCCGTGTTTTTCTCGCTGCCTCTCCCCTCTTGTGTGTTGCTTCGGTTGCAACAACTCGCGTGCACTAGGGGGCGCGTTTCAAGGCTTCGAGGATCAAGGTGCGCGCTCGTTCGGCGGATTCCCAGCCGCGAATCTTGACCCACTTGTTCTTTTCCAAGTCCTTGTAGCGTTCAAAAAAGTGCACGATCTGCTCGCACACGATTGCAGGCAGGTCTTCGTGGCTCTTGCAGCCTTCGTAGTAGCTGTGCAACTTTTCGTGCGGCACGCAGAGGATCTTTTCGTCCTCGCCGCTTTCGTCCTCCATGGAGAGCGCTGCGATCGGACGCGCGCGCAGGACGCAGCCCGGCAAGACGGGAATTTGTCCCAACACCAACGCGTCGCACGGATCACCGTCGCCCGAAAGCGTGTGAGGAATGAAGCCGTAGTTAGCGGGATAAAACATGGCGGTCGATAAAAATCGATCGACGAACAGCGCACCCGAATCCTTGTCCATCTCGTACTTGACGGGCGCCGCGTTCATCGGAACCTCGACGACGACATGGATGTCGTCGGGCGGATTCTTGCCGGCGGAAATCTTCGAAAGATCCATCGAAGTGGAAACAGCGTCAGAAACGACCGACGTCGCGTTCGCCCCGCAGTCCGCGTTTGGCAAGCGCGTAGAACAGGGTTGCTGCCAGCGCGTCCCACAGCAGGAAGGTTCCTGCTCCTTCCTCAAGCACGGAGGCAAGCGTCAAGGCAAGCGCCGCGCCGCCGAAGACGAGCGCAGCCGCCAAGCTGCCCTTCGTACGTCGCAACAAGAAGACAGCGAGGAATCCTCCGCCCAAGGCGCACAGAAGGGGTTCTGCCAAGCCGTGAACAAACTCGAAGGCGGGCGAGACCTCGATGCCATAAACATGGTGAGCAGACGCACGACCGGGCAGGAGTGCAAGAACCATGAAAACAAGGTTCGTGAAAAAAAATACGATCTTTGCCATCGACAAGCTCTCCCAACGATTCACAAAGGCACAAGAAAAGATGTACCCGTTTGCCTCTCGCGCGCGTATAACATGGATCATGCCGAGCCGCAACGAGCGAATCTCTAGCAGAGCATGACCATGAAAAAAGCGCAACAGCAAGCAACGTCTGCCACCGCCTCTGGCGATGGGCTGAGGCTGGGGCATGTTGCCGTCGTCGTGCCGTCGCTGGCGGATGCCGTGGAGCGATGGCAGAGGGTTTTGCAACGTTCGCCTTCAATGTGTCAGACGCTGGAGGAGCATGGCGTGCGCGTCGTCTTTTTCGACCTCGACAACACGCGCCTTGAGCTGTTGGAGCCCTTCGGCGAACATTCTCCTCTTGCCTCCTTTCTTGCCCGCCATCCGCGAGGTGGCATTCACCATCTCTGCATCGAAACGCAAGCCCTGGAAACCCTGCACGCAAGATTGCAGCAAGAAAACACGCCCTTTGCCAACGACGCACGCATCGCGCGCGGTGCGCACGACAACCCCGTCTTCTTCTTGCATCCCAAGGCGCTGGACGGCGCGCTCGTCGAGTTTGAAGGAATCGGCCCCCCTGCATCCTCCGAGCGATGACAGCAACATTCTTCCTGTGGCTGTTCGCCTACGCCTTCGTGTGGTGGCTGCTGTGGTTCCTCGTACTGCCGTTGCAAGCAAGCAGCGAATCGCTGCGCGACACGCAAGGTGAAAACAAGAACAACAAGGACAACGGGGCTAAAGGTAACGGATTGGGTGTAAGGCTGTTGAAACGCAAGGCGTTATTCGTTTCGCTGTCGGCAGCCTTGCTGACGACATTGCTGTTGGTTGTGCGTGCGCTGCTGTAAAGGACATTAGCCCGATCCCCGTGTCCTCTTATTGTCTTGCTGCGCGTGCGCATCCTTTGTTGCAGGCGCACCACGATTTCGAGCATGGCTTTCCTGTCGAAGACGACGATCGCTTGTTCGAATACTTGCTGTTGGAAATCAACCAGGCGGGGCTTTCGTGGCTGACGGTGATTAAGAAACGCGAATCGTTGAAGGCAGCTTATGCCGATTTTTCGATCGAGAAGGTTGCAAGTTTCAACGCACGCGACATCGCGCGGCTGATGAACGACGCAGGCGTGATTCGCCATCGTCTCAAGATCGAAGCCGTAGTGCTAAACGCGCAAAAAATATGTGAGATCGCGAGCCGCCACTTGTCGTTCAAGGCATGGCTCGACGAGCATCATCCTTTGGCGCGCGAAGAATGGGTGCAGCTTTTTCGTCGCAACTTTCGTTTCGTCGGAAACGAGATCGTCGGCGAGTTTCTGACAGGCACGGGCTACTTGCCCTCCGCGCACGCGCGCTCGTGTCCCATCTATGCGCGCGTGTTGGCAACGCATCCTCCTTGGACACAACGAGAAGCCGTGCCTACCTCAGGCAGAGGCAAAAGCGATCAAGACAAGATACAAACTTAAGACGCGCGCCGCTTTTTGGTAAGAAAGGAGGACTTTTCTTCTCGTGCGTCGTAGCGCAGGCGCGCGCATCCTTTTTGAATTTCTTCCTGACAGAAACGCGCCACACTCTTTCGGCTTGGATTTTTTCGAAAGGGTGCTTTTTGCTCCGCATCGGCGTTCTCGATTTGCATGACGGGCTTGGGCGGATGAACATAGACGTCGATCGTGATGCGATGCAGACTCAAAACCTCCCAGAGGTGTGGCAAGAACGCCATCTTCCCGTACCACGCGCACAGGGCTTCCCAGTAGGTGCTCATCGGCACGCCGTCCAGCAAGCTGTAGCGCAAGCTGACGGGCTGCACGGCAAGGGTTTGCATGTCGAGCGATTCGAAGGCGGCGAACAGGCTAGACTTGACGGGTAGCACGCCTCTGCCGTCACCGGTCGTGCCTTCGGCGAACAAGAGCAGGGGGCTGCTCTTCTCCAAAAGGCGCCGCAGAACGGCGATTTGTCCTCGAACATCAGAACGAACCCGATGGATGAACACCGTGCCGTAACTCTTCATGAGCCAGCCGAAGAAAGGAAGGCTTGCAATATCGCCGCGCGAGACGAAACGTGCACCCGTCAACGCCATTAACGCAGCGATGTCGATGTAAGAAATGTGATTCGATACATAAAGCACGTGCGACGATTCCAGCCGCGCCCCGCGCGTGCGCAACACGATCCCCAAAACGCGCGTGTACATTTTGTAAAAGAACGACCGCAACACCACAGGCGGCAGGCGACGGCAAAGGGCAAAGGGCAGAAAGACGAGCGTGTTCGCCACTAGCAGTAGGGCTATCAAACTTGTTTTCAAAGCGATTCTTCCCCAAGAGATTCGGAAGCTTGCATCTCTGTACAACGAGGATAGGAGACTTCGATCGACCGCACGGAACATGATCGTCACCGATCAGGTGGTAGAAAGGGCGGCGTTGCTTTCGGTGTCCTTTAGGATATAGCGGCGGTAGTAGCGGCGATTGACCAAATCTTCGCTGATCGGAAACACGATCAGGATGTCGGTCGTCTTGAAGCGAGGATCGATGACAGCACCGTCGCCGACGAAGCATCCCATGCGCAAATAACCCTTCAGGAGCGGCGGCATGAGGCGCAAGGCTTTCTTGGCGACCAGCTCTTCTTTGCCGAGGCGGTTCATCGGTTCGTACAGATGCTCTAGCGCACGCGCGCGTAGAGGTTCGGGAGCAAGGTGGCGATGCCAGACCCACGACAGCGGCATCGCCAAGGCTTCGAGATCGGTGCCGGGAAAAGAGCCGCAGCCAAACATCAGACGAATGTTGTGATGGCGGACATAGTCGCCGATCGCATGCAAAAGCAGCACTGGCACGCGCATCGTGCGAAAATTCTTCGCAACGCAGGCACGCGAAAGCTCCAGCGCATGCTCTGCCAAGGGATGGGCAAGCAGACGCGAGAGGTCGAACTCGCTTTCGCTGTAAAAGGGCGTGCTTGCTGGTAAGCGCGCACGGCGCATCAGACGATAGCAGGCGACCAAACTGCCGTGCGCACGTTCGCGGATGAGAATATGCTCCGCTTGATGGTCGTAGGCGTCAACCTCTCGACGACAGCGCGCCGCTTCGGCGGTCGGCTCGGCGGACAGCTCTTCGTAGAAAACGCGATAACGCAATTCTTGCGCTGCTGCAATGTCCTCATCGCTGACAGCGAGGGACACCTCGAAGAGCTTTGTCGAGAGGGAAGAGAAATCGGGAGAATCGTCCTTAAGGAGCTCGTGCGCTTTTGGCGCTGCGGGGGAAGGTTGGGTCATCGTCTCTTCTTCGTGCTTCCGAACGACTTTGCTTGTCGATTCTTGCTTGTCTACTCTTGCTTGTCTACATCTTGCTTGTCGATTCTTGACTCGCGCCCACTCTACACCGATTCCTGCGTTTGTGGGGTGCAACTCGTGCGCCTTCGATCAGCGCATGCAAAGGGACAACAGGCAAAAGACGAGGAACAGCACAGCGCCAATGCTCGCTCCGACGGGCAGGTCGGCGAGTAGTGCTACGACAAAGCCTGCCACCACGCAGACGATGTTAAAAAGAACAGCGCCCGCCGCCATGCGTTCGGGAGAGTGCAAAAAAACACTGCGGCGCGACAGCATCACGAGACAGGCTGCAGGAACAACGAGAAAGGCGTTAATCAACAGCAGCCCTGCAATCCGAACGCCCAAGGCGACGAACAATCCCAGCGCAGCGGTCGTCAGCATATCGTAGAGACGCACGGGAAGTCCTTCGCTGATCGCCAAGTCTCGACTTATCACATCCAACAGCACGGCGCGCCAGGACGCTGCCAGCAACAGCCCCGTAGAGACGAGCCCGACAGCGATCAAAACGAGGTCGCTTCGTGTCGTCGTCAGCAGTTCGCCGAACAGCAGCGCTTCGAAGTCGACGGCAAGCCTCGTCTGTTGCGCAACCACGAGCGCGAGCGCGACGCTGCCGGGCGCCAAGATCCCCAACAAGATGTCGGTGGGCAGACGCGTGCGTGCAGCCAGCACGGGCAGGAGTAGCGACAGGACGATCGCGAGCGCTGCCATGCCGAAGACGGGCAACAAACCACCCCAAACGGCGATCACCGCCCCGAACAGCGCGACATGCGCGAAGGTCTCGCCGAAACGCGCCATGCCCTTCCAAACGGTGATGCAGCCGAGAGGACCGGACACGCACGCCAACAATATCGCTGCACAAAGCGCGTTCCACAAGACAGGATCGAACAACAGCGAAAGCACGAAAAGAGCAGGCAGGAAAAGTCAGGCAGGAAAGGTTAAGCGAGCGTCAAGAATGCTCGGTTGCATCGTGTCGATGCGCGTAGAGCGCGTAACGATCGCTTCCGAAAAGTTGCGTGAAGGCTTTGCTTTGCGCGACATGCTGCGGTTTGCCTTCGCAACGGATGCGACGATCGAGGCACAGAACGCGGTCGGTTGCTGCCATGACGAGGTGCAAGTCGTGGGATGCCATCAGGATGGCGCAATCGTGTTGACGGCTGTAACGCTCCAGCCAGCCGTAGAGATGTTGCCTGCCCGCTGCGTCGATGCCGGAGAGGGGTTCGTCCAACACAAGGCAGTTGGGCTCTTTCGCCGTTGCGCGCGCGAGCATCGCTTTTTGCAACTCGCCGCCGGACAGAACATGCAACGGTTGCGATGCCAAGTGCGAAAGTCCCAGCTCCGAACATCGCCGATCGACAAGCGCGGCGGGGGCATCGTTGCCGAGACGCGCAAAACGACGCAAGCTCAATGGCATCAAGGGGCTGGGATGCATCCGCTGCGGAACATAGCCGATGCGAAGCCCTTTCGCGCGAACAACCTTGCCGCGCGAGACGCGATGCAATCCCAGCAGGCTTTGCAAAAGCGTCGTCTTGCCGCCGCCGTTCGGACCCAGCAGGGTTACGATCTCGCCGCGACGCAGGGTCATCGAAACATCTTCCAACAAGGGCTGTCCGCCGCGCGAGAAAAAAAGTCGCTCCGCCTTGAGCAACACTTCCGAAGGAGGCATTTTCGAGGGCGGTCTTTGCAAGGGCAAGGGCGGCAATTGCGTAGAAGAATCGACAGAAGAATCGACAGAAGAATTCATGGGAGAATCCATGGCTTTTCGCGTCTTGTGTATCGGGGGTGGCTTGTCCGTTGTCAGAATCATCGTTTCACTCTACAACATAATTTTTAACATGATTTTTCAACATGATTTTTTACAAGCATGGTTTTTCAACAACACGATGTCTCGACGATGTTTTCCCTGACAAAATGGATTGTCTTTTCGACGGCTCTCTGTGTGTT
>JABAAA010000003.1 GCA_014239005.1 Alphaproteobacteria bacterium
CAAGACGGAGAAGGGCAAGACGGAGAAGGGCAAGACGGAGAAGGGCAAGACGGAGGAGAGCAAGATGGAGGAGCAGGCGACAGAATCGATGCTAGCCTTCGATGTGGGGGCAGGCAACGCGTTGCTCGACGACTGGGTTTCGCGTCGTACGGATCTGTCTTTCGATCGGAACGGAATGTTGGCGAGCAAGGGTAAGGTGAGCGCGCGCGTTTTACGGCGATTGCTTGACGATTCGTTTTTTGCCTTGCCTCCTCCGAAATCTTTGGATCGCGATCACTTTACGCTGGCTCTTCTAGACGCGGCGGGTTTGTCGTTGGAAGACGGAGCAGCGACGTTGACGGATTTTCTTGTCGAAAGCCTGTGCCTCGCCCGACGTTTTTTTCCTTCAAGTCCTCGGCAGTGGCTGCTCTGCGGGGGGGGAAGGAAAAATCGTGCGATCGTTCAAGGGTTGCGACAGGCACTGGCGAGCGAGCAGGTCGTCGTTTGTCCTATCGATGACTTAGGGTTTGACGGCGACGCGTTGGAGGCGCAAGCGTTCGCCTACTTGGCGGTGCGCCGTCTTTGTGGCTTGCCGAGCGCCTACCCAATGCTGACGGGCGCGTGCAAGGCTACTTGCGGTGGCGATCTCTACCCTTGTGGTTGAGGAAAAGAGCTCGATGCGCACGCCTCCTCTGCTGATGGTTGCAGCACAATGTTCGGGGGTTGGCAAGACGTTGGTCGCTTGTGCGCTGTTGGCTCTGTTGCGTAGCAAGGGCAAGCGTGTTCGAGCTTGCAAGCTAGGTCCTGACTACTTGGATCCGCAGTTTCTTTCTTGTGCCAGTGGTAATGCCTGTTTGAACTTGGACGCTTGGGCGATGCGCGAGGAATCGCAGCGTGGTATTTGGCGGTTGTTGTGCGAAGACGATGCTGACTTGGTGGTTGTGGAAAGCGCGATGGGGTTGTTCGACGGGGCTCGCGACGGTAAAAACACGGGTTCTGCCTACGCTTTTGCGGCGCGGCATGCTCTTCCTGTGTTGCTGCTCGTGTCTGCGAAACGTTGTAGCGGCGCGTCGTTGGCGGCAAGCGTGCAGGGTTTTTTGCGTCCTGCGTCTGTTGCGGGGGTGGGCGAGGGCTTGTCGCCGCCACCCTTTGCGCTGTTGGCGAATGATCTTGCGAGTGAGCGCCATGCGCGCGATGTGGAGCAAGCTCTTCGATGCGCTTTTCCTGATGTGCCTTTGTTGGGGTTGTTGCCGCGCGAAGAGGCTCTTGTTTTGCCGTCGCGCCACTTGGGGCTTGTGCAGGCGGAAGAGATCGATGCGTTGGAGGGTTTGTTTTCGCGGGCGACTACGTGGCTTTCGGAGCATATCGACTTCGAGGCGTTGCGGACTTTTGCGAGTTCTGCGGATGTTTCTGCCTGCTCCTTAGGTATCTCTTCAGGTATCTCTTCAGGGATTTCTTCTGATGGCGTTAACGATTTTTTGCTTCCTCCACCAGCGCAGCGTATTGCGATTGCGCGCGATCGAGCGTTTCGTTTTTTTTATCCTGCTCAAGCGGAGCGGTGGCGTCGTTGTGGCGCGGAGGTTTCGTTTTTTTCTCCGCTTGCGGACGAGCCTCCGCCTTCGGATGCGGAATGGATTCACTTGCCCGGCGGTTATCCTGAGTTGAACGCGGGCGAGCTCGCCTCGAAGGGTCGTTTTTTACAGGGCTTGCGCGAGGCGGTTGCAGGGGCTGACGGGAAGGGGAAGGGAAAGGGTAAAAGGAAGCGTGCGTCGGCACGCCTCTACGGCGAGTGCGGTGGGTATATCTGCCTTGGCAAAGGGTTGACCGATAGCGATGGGGTACGTCATGCGATGGCGGACCTTCTGCCGCTTTCGGTTTCTTACGAGCATGCGGGTCGATCGCGTCTTTTTTATGCCACTGCCATGTTGCCAGCGAGCATGTCTTCGTCTTTTTTTGCGAGTTCTCGTTTTTCGGGGCATGTGTTTCACAAGGCTATCGTCGAGGAGGAAGGGGAGAGTCTTTTTTCTCTGTGCGACGCTGCGGGCGAGCCTTGCGGCACGACAGGCACGCGGCTCGGCAATGTGTTCGGTTCTTTTTTTCACGCCATCGATGTCATCGATGCGGTATAATGTTGTTGCAAGATGAGGTTTGGCATGAAAGCAACGACTAGTCTTCTTTTTGCGTCTCTATTGTTGTTGAGCGGGTGCGTTGTGATTGTTCCGCGCGACGAGACGCTTTCTTCGCGTCTGCGCGACTGGAAGATTATGGGAGAGCGCGGCAATCCTGAGGCGCAGTACAACTTCGGCTGGTACCTCTATCAGAGCGCGACGAGTGTCGAGGACGAGCAGGAAGCCTTGTCGTGGTTCGACAAGGCTGCACAGCAGGGTGTGGCGGAGGCACAGTTTGCTCTGGCAACGATGCTGGAGCGAGGGAAAGGTATGGAGAAGGGTGTCGAGAAGGGGGTGGAGAAGGGTGCGGAGAAGGGGGTAGAGACGTTGCAGATTCAGCAAGCTCGCTACTGGTACAGGCAGGCTGCCGATGCGGGATTGGCAGCAGCCCAGCACAACTTGGGAACGATGTACGCGCGCGGCGATGGAGTGGCGGTGGACGACGAACGGGCTTTTCAATGGTTCTTCTTGGCAGCAGTGCAAGAGTATCTGCCTGCCAGAAAGGCTTTGCGTGCGATCACCAAGCGCATGTCGGCGGAGGAGCGGGTGCGCGCTCGTGCGCGGGTGAAGGCGTTTCTGAAACAATTTCCTAATATGCAAAAGGCACGCGAGGGCAAGGTTTATGCGCCGCCTGTGTAATTTTTCTTGCGTGATTCCTTTTGCGTGATTCCTTTTGCGTGATTTTTTTTGCGTGATGAAGCTTCTTCTTCTTGGCACGGATGGCAATCTCTCGCTGTTGAGGTCTTTTTTACAAAAGGAAAACGATGTGGACTGTACGGAAGAGAAGATCGTCGATGCTTCGGGTTACGATCTGTTGATCAGCTTTGGGTATCGACATCTTATGAGTGCGGCGGTTCTGGGTTCTTGTCGCAGGGTTCCTGTGAACATCCACATCTCCTACCTTCCGTACAATCGAGGCTCCGATCCGAACTTTTGGGCGTGGTTTGATGGAACGCCACACGGGGTTTCGGTGCACCATATCGATGAGGGTTTGGATACGGGAGACTTGCTTGTGCGCCAAAGGTGTTTTTTTGCAGAGAACACGACCTTGAAAGAGAGTTACGATGCGTTGGCACGAACGGCGGCGGCGTTGTTTCGACGCCATTGGCGCGTCGTTGCCGATGGCACCTATCGCACTTTTCCTCAGCGCGGGCGTGGCACGACACATTTTTTAAAAGACCTGCCCTCGTTCGAAGGCGGATGGGGGCAAACGATCCGAGAGATACGCGACCAGCTGGAGCGCAAGCCGAAGGCACGTTGTCGACAAAAGTCGCTTGACAATCTTGCGGGAACAACCTAAAAGGGCTGCTATGGCTAGTGTCAAGACGCAAGACTCTGAATCTCCCGAAGCTCCCAAGTCCTTTGAAGCGAAGGGGCAGGCGCGCTCGAAGAAGGCTTCTGGCTCTTCGCGGACTTCCGTCGACAAGGCGGCGGGCGCGCGGAAGCAGGTTCAGGAGCAAACTCAGGCACAGAATCAAGATTGGGTGATGTTTGATGCGCGCGATCTTGTGGTCGGCAGGCTTGCGAGTGAGATTGCACGGCATCTTCGCGGCAAGGACAACTCTTCGTTTCGTCCGCATCAGGACAGCGGTCGCCATGTCGTTGTTGTGAATACGGATCACTTACATTTCACCGGGAACAAGCGTCAGCAGAAGGTCTACTATCGTCATACGGGGTATCCTGGCGGGATCAAGTCTCGCAGCGTGAAGGAGTTGTTCGAGAAGAATCGTTCGACCGACATTTTGCACAATGCCGTCAAGGGCATGCTGCCGCGCGGAGTGCTGGGCAGGGCGCAATTGAAAAAACTGCGCTTGTACAGCGGCGAGGAGCATCAGCAGGGGGGGCAACAACCCAAAATGATCGACTTCGCCGCACAAAGCGCGAAGAACGCAAAACGATAACAGGCAGGAGAAGAGCGAATGTCGGAGGACACATCGGAAAAAGCGGAAGCTCAAGGGGATAAACCTCAAGGGGACAAAGCTCAAGAGACAGAAGATCAGGGGGTGGAATCTCAAGGGGACAAGGCTCAAGAGACGGAAGATCAGGGGGTGAAAGCTCAGGGGGTAGAATCTCAAGAGGCGAAGTCTAAGAAATTTTCAAAATCTTCGAAATCCTCGAAATCCAAAGAATCGGGATTGTCGGAGCAAGAAGGTTCTTCGAGCGACTTGAAGGAGGCGATGGCGACTCTGCGGCAGCGAGGCGTTTCAGGTGGGGATGCGAGCGCGTCCGAAGCCTCGTCTGACGAAAGTGTCGAGAACAAGGAGGAGACAACAGAGGAGCAGGTGGAAGGAGGTTCCGCTGCGTCTGGCGTTGCGGTGGCAGCGCGGGGAGTGGAGGTTGTCGTTCCTGTCTATGAGGCGAAGCATGACGCGTTGGGTCGTTCTTACGCGACGGGGAAGCGCAAGACTTCGGTGGTGCGCGTTTGGATGAAGCGCGGGAGAGGCGAGGTAAAGGTTAACGGCAAGACTTTGGAGAAGTATTTTTCGCGTGAGGTCTTGAGCATGATTGTCCGCCAGCCCTTGGAGGTGGCGAAGTGCGAGGGGATGTTCGATGTGATGGCGACGGCGAAGGGGGGGGGCTTGTCGGGGCAGGCGGGTGCGTTGCGCCATGGGTTGGCGCGTGCGTTGTATTTGTTCGACCCTGGGTATCGTCCTGTGTTGAAGCGGGCGGGCTTTTTGACGAGGGATGCTCGTATTGTCGAGCGCAAGAAGTATGGCAAGCCTAAGGCGAGACGCTCGTTCCAGTTCTCGAAACGATAACCGCATTTTTTGCTTTCTCACCCCTTGCCTGAGAAAGCTACTTCACCGCCTCCGCCGCCCTGAACAACGCACGCGCCTTGTTCTCGCACTCCTCAAACTCCCGTTCTGCGACCGAATCTGCAACGATTCCCGCTCCCACCTGAACGTGCAACCTGCCCCCTCGTATCACCGCGGTACGCAAGGCGATGCAAGTGTCCAAATCGCCGTTCGAGCCTAACCAGCCAACCCCCCCCGCATACAAGCCCCGTGCGTGTGGCTCCAGGTCTGTAATGATCTGTATGGCACGAACCTTCGGAGCCCCTGATACCGTTCCCGCCGGAAATCCTGCCACCAACGCGTCCAACGCGTCCTTGTTCTCGGCTAACCTCCCCTCCACATGCGAAACGATATGCATCACCTGACTGTAACGCTCGATGCCAAATCGCTCGGTTAGACGCACCGAGCCCGCGCGCGAAACCCGCCCGACATCGTTGCGTCCTAAATCGATCAACATCAAATGCTCGGCACGTTCCTTCTCGTCTGCCAACAGCTCCTGCTCCAAAGCCCAGTCCTCGGCAGCAGTGGAGCCGCGAGGACGCGTTCCCGCCAGCGGACGAACGACCACCTTGTCCCCGCTCACGCGAACCAAAGTCTCGGGGCTGGAGCCGACCACAATCCCATCCTCGCCAAAATTCAGAAAGTACAGGTATGGCGAAGGATTCATACGCCGTAAGGCGCGATAGTAGGCGAAAGGATCGCTCGCGAAAGGACAGGAGAAACGCTGGCTCAAGACAACCTGAAAACAATCACCGGCAACAATGTGCTCTTTTGCGCGTAAAACGCCTTTGAGAAAATCCTCGCGCCTCGTCGTCGAAGAGATAGGACGCGGGGAGGGCGAGGAGGAAGACACGAGCGACTGCCAGTCGCTCGTCTCGCTTACGGGGGTGCGCAGCCGAGCAAGTCCCTCTTCCAACAATGCCCTTGCCGAACGATAGGCTTCCGTCGCGCTCTGCCTCCTGTAGAGCGAGGCGTGGCTGCTAGCGATCAGCCACACGCAAGACTTGAGCGAATCGAAGATCGCCGTCAGGGCGGGGCGGATGAAAAACCACTCTGGCATGCCCAAGGGGTCGGGTTTGCGTTTGCCGATCTGCTCGAATTGTCGCACTGTTTCGAAGCCCATGTAGCCGAACAAGCCCGACGACATGGGTGGAAAATCCTGCGGAACATCGACGGGCTCGATGCGCGATTCTGCCCACAATGCCCGCAAGCCCGCGATCCCTTGCTTGTCGAAGGCTTGGAAGTTTTGTCGATTGGAAGAAGGGACAGGATCGTCGTTGCCCGCTCGGCAGACTTCGATTCGTCCCTCGGTAGCGCGCACCAGCAGATCGGGAGCGAGCGCGATAATGCTGTAGCGTCCTCGATGTCGTCCCCCCTCGACCGATTCGAACAAGCAGGAATACCCGTGCTGCCCGCCCGCGTCGCTTTCAGAAGCCCGCGCGCGCGATGCAACAGGATAAGAAGTGCGCGTGAGTTTCAGCCACGCGGATACGGGCGTCTCCAAATCGGCGGAACAACAGCACCACAGAAGCTGCGCCACTCCGCGCTCGTGCTGCGCACGGAACTCGGCGGCGTTGGGAAAAGACTCCATTAGCAGAAAAATTGCAGCAGAAAAATTGGCAGGAAAGTTCGGCAGAAAAATCAGCAAAAAAGTCAGATTGAACCGAATCCTCCCTAACGCTCAAGGAGTCAGTCCCGATGCGACGAACGCTGCGAAAGCCTCCTCGTCGAGACGCAGCTTCGCGCGGTCCTGTAACGCCTGACGATAGCTGGACATAGGCAAGGCGGTTTCGCGAGCCAGCATGGCTGCAAACTCCTTGATCTCTTGATCGGAGAAAGAATTGACGGCAGGGCGACGCACATCGTTGACCCTCACGACAGCATCCCCCCCCTCGCCACGCGCGACCAGCACATCGCCTTTTTGCGCCTTGAACAGAGCGTCCAAAACATCTGCGGTCCAGCCAAGTGTTTCGGCAAGTTGTGCGTTGCGTTCGAGCGTGCTGTTCGACGAAGACAGCCCCTCCCTTTGCACGAGACGTTTCCATCCTTCTCGTGTCGTTCCCTCGCGTCGGATCGCTTCGGCAAGGCTGTTTGCCCGTTTCTGCTGCTGCTCGCGCCTTGTCAAATCCCGATAGACTGCCAAGACGGCTTCGCGTGCTTGCTCCAGGTCTGCCTGTCGCGCTTCTTGTCGTTCGCTGAGTTCGAGAAAGAACGCTTCGCTGCGTCCCTCCTTGTTATCGATTTCAAAGGCTTGCGACACCTCTCGTTCGCTCTGGAGTTCGAAGCCGAGAGCAAGGAGGTCGCGCTCTTCCGTATCAGAGAGCCGACGCCACAGACGCGGCACCTTCGTGCCATCGGTCAAGAATGCTTTGTCATCGAGAAGGGGGGTTGTCTTTATGGTCAAGTCCAGTGTTTCTGCCACCTCTGCCAGCGAGGAGCCGGCAAACAGCATGTCTTCTGCCTGCGAGACGGCTTCGGCGTAGCGTTTTGCGGTGCGCTCTTGCAACAGCTGTGTTGTCAAGGCGGGACGCACGGCATCGAAGCTCGGCACGTTGCTCGGTTTGATGCTCTCCAAGCGCAGCACGTACCATCCCAACCCCCCTTGAACGACGACGCTCTCACCTGCCTTTGTCATGGCAAAGAGGCTTTTGGCGATCTGCGCGTCGGGCAGTTCGTCTTGCGCCTGTTCTTCGATAGACAAGGGGGAGACGGAAAATTTTGCTGCCACCTCGCGCATAGTTTTGCCGCTTTTCAACATACTCTCAGCGCTCTGAGCCTGTACTTCTTCGGCGAAGAAGAGTTGGAGGAACGAGCGTTTTTCAGGTTCGGCGAGCTCCTGCTTGCGCTCTTCGTAGTAGGCGCGCACGAGCGCGTCGTCGAGCGAGGTTTCGATATCAAGGGCGATTGTCGCGTAGGCGAATCGCCGATACTCGGGCAGACGAAACAACGCCTGTTCTTTTTGCATGAAGTCCTTCAAGGCTTCGTCGCCGGGATCGGGCAGGCTGCGAAGAGGAGGCAGAGGAAGGTGCAGAATTTGGATGTCGCGCTGCTCGCGCCTAGCCGCCAAGAGTTCGCGCAGGAAGGGTGTGGGCAACGAGAGCTGGAAGGAAAGGCTTTGCAACAGGCTGCTTTGGATTAAATTGGCTTGCAACTCTTGCAAATAGGCTTGCTCGCTGAATCCCGCCTGTCTTAGGAAGGCGATGAATCGCCAGCTTGCGAATCGCCCGTCTTCTCCTGCGAACGAGGGTTCTTGGGCGATCGCCTTCTGCAAGACGGAGGGTGGCACGACCAGTTTCAAGTCTTTGGCAGCGTTTTGCAACAGGGCTTGGGCGAGCATGCGATCCAAGACGAGGTTTGGCAGCGGTCCTGCCAACAACTGCTCGTTCGTCAAGCCCTGCGCGCGATATTGGGCGGTCGCGCGCAACCAGTGTCGAGCGAAGTCCTGTCGATCGATGACAAAGCCTTCTCCTTCTGCCAGCACCTCGGCTGTTGGGGAGACCAGCCTGCGCAAGACATCGCCGATACCCCAAACGCCGAAGCTCGCGATCAGGACGCCGAACAGGCTGTAGCGCAACCACGGTGAGGCGATCGAACGTTTGATAGATTGCAACATGCTCTTGTTCTTGGTTTAGTCGAGGTTTCGGGGGGTCAAGGTTGTTCGAAAAGTGCGATGAGGGCGGAGCTGTCGGAACGACGATGTTGCCCGTCTTTCAAGAGTTCTTCGTAGTATCCGACGACTTTTTCGACGAGCGTCAAGGGTGCGCCGTTGCGTTTTGCTTCGTCGAGACAATAGCGCAAGTCTTTGAGCATCCACTCGCTTGCGAATCCGAAGTTGAATTCTCCTTTGCACATGGTCTCGCCTCTGTTGTCCATCTGCCATGACTGCGCAGCCCCCTTTCGGATCACCTGCAAGAGACGGGTTCGGTCGAGGTTGGCGCGTTTTGCGAAGTGCAATCCTTCTGCCAAGCCTTGCAAGACGCCTGCGATGCAGATTTGGTTGACCATTTTTGTGAGCTGCCCGCTACCGCCTTCTCCCATGAGCATGCATTCGCGCGCGTAAGACTGCATGGCGGGCAGCGCGCGTTGGTATGCGCTTTCGTCTCCGCCACACATGACGGTGAGGGCTCCGTCTTGCGCGCCTTTCTCGCCACCGGAGACGGGAGCGTCGAGAAAGGCGATTCCTTGTTTTTTGGCAGCGGCAGCGCTTTCTCTGGCGAGTTCTGCAGAGGTGGTCGTGTGGTCGACGATCAGCGCGCCTTCGTCCGCCCCGCCGAGGATTCCCTCCTCGCCGTGCAAGAGAGCCCGCACATCTTCGTCGCCGCCGAGGCAGAGGAAGATTATCTCTGCTCCTTCGCTTGCTTGTTGCGGCGAGGCGGCAACCTCGCCCTTGTGGCATTCGCTCCAGCGCGTCGCTTTTTCAGCGCTGCGGTTGTAGACCTTCACTTGATGTTCGGCGCTTGCCAAGTGTCCTGCCATCGGAAAACCCATGGCACCCAGTCCCAAAAAGCTCACGCGCATGCTCGTCTCGTTTGTTCGGGGTTGTTCACGACTTTCCCTTTGTACGCCCTTTCAGCATGTTTTGCAACGCCTCCCAATCGACGCCTCGTGTCGTTGCGAGCAACGCGGCGGAGCGCACGAAGGGGGAGGGGGGGCGACCTGTTGCTGTTTCGGCGAGATGTCCTCCTGTGCTTTCGAGCAGGAATCCTCCTGCAGCGTGGTCCCATGGCCAGAGGCTGTTGTAGTAGGAGAAGGCGGTGCGTCCGCGCGCCAAATCGACAAAGTCCTGTCCGGCGCAGCGTACGGAGGGGAGGCGTTCGATGCGTCGTTCGTCGTAGGGTAGGGGATGTTCTGTCCAAGAAATACGACCTGCGATGCGTTCGCAGACGGTGTCGCGTGGCGGGGCGGAAGAAGAGGGGGAGGATGGCGAGAGGGGTGGGACGGGGACGGGCAAGGGGGATTCTAGCGGTGTATCGTCGACGAAGACGTTGCTTTCGTTACTTTCATCTTCTTCGTTTGCGTCTTCTCCGTTTGCGTCTTTTTTTCTTGCGTGCAGGATGCATTGTTCGCTGTGTGCGTAGATCCAGCTTGCGCACACGCGTTGGTGGCGGACGAGTGCGATCATGGAGCAGAAGATGTTGGAGCCTTTGACGAAGTTTCGCGTTCCGTCGAGCGGATCGACGAGCCATACGGGCAGATTGTTGCGAGTGAGCAAGAGTTCTTGCAGGCGTTTTTTATCGTTGGCGATTTTTTCTTCGCCGATGGTGATGGAGTTGGGGAGGATGTTGTGCAATCCTTGTTCGAGGAATCGTTCTGCTTCGAAGTCGGCTTCGGTGACGAGCGAGTCTGTGCCTTTGCGATGGATGTGGTGTTGTTCGAGATTACGGAAGCGCGGGAGCAGCACTTCGTTGATGCAAGCGCGTAGTAGGGTGGAGACGCTGAGGCGGCTAGGAATCTCGAATGCTGTTGTTTCGATCTTTTTTTGGGAGCTTTGTTCCATTCACAAGGCATAGCACAAGGGAGCCGCTCGCCCTGTTGAAAAATCTTCTTGCAGGCAAGCAAAAACATGCTACAGAGTTCTCTTCTTGCGCTCGCGCAAACGATTCTGTCGCCTGTTTTTGGGAAGTCTGTAAAACCAACCATGAAAACCTTTCTGCTCACCGTCGATCTGCTGCTCGCCTGCGCGATCGTCCTCGTCGTGCTGATTCAACGCGGCGACAGCGGCGGTGCCTTGGGAATCGGCGGCGGCGGAGGCGGGTTGTTCAGCGCACGCGGCAAGGCAAACTTTTTGACACGCACGACAGCCATCCTGGCCGCTTTGTTTTTCGCGACCAGTCTCTCGCTCGCCTACCTCTCGAAGCAAGATCGCCCCTCCTCGATCATCGAAGGCATCGAGCGGGAAGCCAAAGACGGAACACAGAACGACAGCGCAGAACCCAGCGCGGAACCTCCGCAGGACGATGTTCCCCTCGCGCAATAGAAAGTGTCGCCGTCTCTCAAGGACAAGGCTCAGGACAAGGATCAGGACAAGACTCGGCGATAAGGCTCATGATAAGGATAGCCTACCGAGGACGATCTTGAGAGGATGAGCCGACAAGGATGGACGAAACACCGTCGACGAACTTTGTTTTCATCACGGGAGGCGTTGTCTCTTCGTTAGGCAAAGGGGTCTCTACCGCTGCGATTGCATCCCTGCTTCAAGCACACGGCTACAAGGTCCGCACGCGCAAGCTCGATCCCTATCTGAACATCGACCCCGGCACGATGAGCCCCTACGAGCACGGCGAAGTGTTCGTGACGGAAGACGGTGCCGAGACCGATCTCGACTTAGGTCACTACGAGCGTTTTACGGATGTGATGTCGACCAAGAACGACAACATCACGACAGGACAGATTTATCAAAATTTGCTGGATGAAGAGCGCAAAGGAACAGGCAAGCTGCTGGGACGCACGATGCAGGTCGTGCCGCATGTGACGGACGCGATCAAAGAGTTCGTCATGGCGGGCTTGACGGACGAAGACTTCGTGTTGTGCGAAATCGGCGGCACGGTGGGCGACATCGAGAGCCTCCCTTTTCTGGAGGCGATCCGCCAAATCGGCAACGATTTGGGACGTACGCGCGTCTTCTACATTCACATGACGCTTCTGCCCTACTTACGCGCCGCGGGCGAGCTGAAAACGAAGCCGACGCAGCATTCGGTGAAAGGGCTCTTGTCGGTGGGGATTCAGCCCGACATGCTGATCTGCCGCGCCGAGCATGCGATCGAGGATAGGGCGCGCTTGAAGATTTCACGCTTTTGCAACGTTGATGCGGCATCGGTGGTCTCCGCTCCAGACTTGGAGTCGATCTACGAGATTCCTGTCTGTTACACGAAAGCGCGCGTCGACCGTCTGCTGCTGCACCACTTCGGTAAAAAGCTGCAAACGAAATCTCCCGACGCACGCTGGCAGAAAATTTTGAGGGCTTGTCGCAAGAAAACGCATCAAGCGACGATCGCCATCGTCGGCAAGTACACCGAGCATGGTGATTCCTACAAGTCGCTGGTCGAAGCCCTGCAGCACGGCGGTCTAGCCAGCAGCACGGCTGTCGATATCGCGTGGATCGAGGCGGAAGAGCTGGAGCAAAAAAAGTTTCCTGCCAACCTGCTAGAACAGGCGTGCGGCATCCTCATCCCCGGGGGGTTCGGCGTTCGAGGCAGCCGAGGCAAGATCGAAACGATCGCCTTTGCGCGCAAGCACAAGATCCCCTTCTTCGGCATCTGCTTCGGCATGCAGATGGCGGTGATCGAGTATGCACGCCATGTGCTGGGGATTGCGCATGCCGACTCGGTGGAGTTTCAAAATGGAGAAGAGAAGAAGTTCGAACCCGTCGTCTGCCTGCTCGAAGAATGGAACCAAGAAGAGCGCACGGAACGTCGTTCGGCGAACGGCAACTTGGGTGGCAGCATGCGCCTAGGCGCCTATCCTTGTGCGATCCGAAAGAACACGCTGGCTTATCGCATCTACAAAGAGGAGCGCGTATCAGAACGCCATCGGCATCGCTTCGAGATCAACAGCGCCTTCTGCGCCCGTCTTGAACAGCACGGGATGGTGTTTTCCGGCATGTCCCCCGACGGCAAGCTGCCTGAAATCATGGAGATGTCGCAAGACTTGCATCCGTGGTTTTTGGGCGTGCAATTTCATCCCGAGCTGAAATCGCGTCCCTTCGCTCCCCATCCCGTCTTCCGCCACTTCGTCAAGGCAGCAAGCAGGCATGGAAAACTCGTCTAGCGACAAGGCACAGGCGGCACAGGCATCGTCGCTGCAAGAATTGCCAAAAAGCTTTCAAGAACAGAACCGCATCGCCATTATCGACTTCGGCAGCCAAGTCACCCAGCTGATCGCACGACGTTTTCGTCAGGCGGGCGTCTACAGCCACATTTTTTCCTACGGCTCCGATATAGTGGCACGCATCGAAGCTTTTGCTCCTCGGGGCATCGTGCTTTCGGGAGGACCGGACAGCCTGCTCGAAGAACCGACCGAGGTGGACAGCAAGTTGTTCGCGCTCGAAAAACCCCTGCTCGGCATCTGCTACGGAGAGCAGATCCTCTGCCACGAACTCGGCGGAAGGCTGGAGCGCGCCCAAGACAGCGAATACGGACCAGCCCAGCTCGAGATCGTCGAACACTGCCTCCTTTTCGAGCAAGAAGAGCAAGAAGAGCAAGACGATTCATTGGTCGAAAAGGAATCACGGGCAATTTGGCAGGCAGGCAGGAGCGTGCCTGTGTGGATGAGCCACACCGACAAGATTGCAAGCCTTCCGCAAGGCTTTCGTGTGATCGCACGCACGGCGAAGGCTCCCTACGCGTTCATCGCCGACGAGCAGAGACGTTTCTACGGACTGCAATTCCATCCTGAAGTTTCGCACACGCAAGCAGGAGACAGGCTGCTTGCCAACTTTGCGCGCAAGGTTTGCCGTTGTGTAGGCACATGGCAAGCGTCGGAATTGATTGCCCATGCGGAGGAGAGTATTCGCTTGCAAGTAGGGGAGGGGAGGGTGCTGTGCGCCATTTCGGGAGGCGTTGATTCGATGGTGGCTGCCCTGTTGATTCAGCGGGCGATCGGCGAGCGATTGCATGCCGTTTTTGTCGACAACGGGTTGTTGCGCGATGGCGAGGCGCACGAGGTGGAAGAAGCCTTGCGACCCTACTTCGGTGACAATCTATTGTGCGTCGACGAAAGCGAGCGTTTTTTGCAGGCGCTTCAGGGGATCACCGATCCTGAAACGAAGCGCAAGAGGATCGGCAAACTCTTCGTGCAGTGCTTTGAGAAGATCGCGCAACATCTTGAAAGCACTCACGGAAAGATAGAATTTTTAGGTCAAGGAACGCTCTATCCCGATGTGATCGAATCCTTGCCTGCGCGCTCTGCCTCGAAGTCGCGGACGATCAAATCGCACCACAATGTCGGCGGTCTGCCTGAGCGCATGAATTTGCGTCTTGTCGAGCCGTTGCGTTTGTTGTTCAAGGACGAGGTGCGCGAGACAGGGAGGAAGCTCGGTGTCGCCGAGCATTTTCTTGCGAGGCATCCATTTCCCGGACCTGGGCTTGCCGTGCGATTGCCCGGCGAGGTGACGAAGGAACGTTGCGATCTTTTACGGCAGATCGATCGTGTCTTTCTGCGTTTTTTGCGCCGCGAGGGGTTGTATGACGAGATTTGGCAGGCTTTTGCCGTGTTGTTGCCTGTTGCCAGCGTCGGGGTGATGGGGGATGCGCGCAATGTTGGAGCTTGTTGTGTGTTGCGTGCGGTGGTGTCGGAGGACGGCATGACGGCGCGTCCTTACGGATTTTCTGCGGATGTGCTGGCGCGGGTGGCGGCGGAGATTGTCAACGAGGTTAGCGGGGTGAATCGTGTGCTGTATGAATGTACGGGCAAGCCGCCGGCGACGATCGAGTGGGAGTGACGACGAGAGCACAAGCAGCGCAACCGACGCCCTATTCATTCGCCTTCATTCGCCACCACACACAAGCCCGTCTAGAAGCTCGATCCCGGTTCTTTCAAGAACGCCTCCTCCTCCGCGGTTGAAACTCTCCCCAACACGGCATTGCGATGAGGATACCGCCCAAAACGCTCGACAATCGTCCGATGCCGATGCTCAAAATCTAATGTCATGACAAACTCCTTCCCCTCCTTCGCCAAGGACTCAAACAAAGGAAGCGCCATATCGTGAACCACAAGCGACTCGCTATGCATGTAAGGCATATAGACAAACATGCGCTGCCCAGGCGGCAACGCCTCGTCCGCCTTCGCTGCTACCGCTTCCTGAGCCAAACACAAGGCCATGCCGTCTTGCTCAAAGGCTGTAGCGCTCCCCCGATGAATGTTGCGCGAAAACTGATCCAACACGACGATCTCCGCCAACCGCCCCGCGGCGGTCGCTCGCCAAGAAAACAACTCGCCCTTCGACGCTTGCGCTTGCACCCCGCCGAAACGTTTTTTGATCAACGCGTCGCGCGCATCGTTCGCCTCGAAACGCTGCTTTCCCTGAAGCTCGTCAAACCAAAAGGTCAATACTTCCGAATGTTCTGTATGTTTCACGGGTTCGCCCTCTTTTTCCGTTTCGAAGTGTGTTCGCTTGCCCCCGCTCCCTTATAGCGCAATTCGCCTTTTCGCGTTAGACTCTTCTGTTATGCGCGAGGTTCTCTTCGAGTTTGTGCCGCGAGGTCGTCATGTGAAGGTGAGCGCTTTGGATCCGCAAACCTTCACGGAAGCGGTGATCGTAGGTGATGCACGACAGGATGTCGAAGTTTTGAAAGCCGTTGCGACAAGAAAGCTGTACTACCTTCTTGCCAAACAACGGTCTGCGCGTCAAGACAGCAAGAGCAAGGGCAAGGGCAAGGGCAAGGGATAGAGAGAGCTCCTCAAGCTCAGCTCCTCCCGTTCGCCTACTTTAGGATGGGGAGGATGGCGTTGTGTCCGAGCTTTTGGGCAATATCGAGCGAAGTCTCGCCCCGTCTGTTGCGCGCCGACGCATCGGCACCCGCCAGTAGCAGGACTTTGACCAAATCGCCTTTTCCCGTTTGCACCGCGTACAAGAGAGGAGTGTTTCCTGCGTTGTCGCGTTCGTCGATGTTGCCCCTTCCTGTGTCCAGCGTTTTCAACAAGGATTTGACGGCATCGACGTTGCCGCGCTTGGCAGCGATGTGAAGCGGGATCATGCCGTTCTTGTCTTTGGCGTGCGGGTTCGCGCCTCTGCGCAAGAGCCTTGCGAAGATTTGCAAGTGCCCGTTGGCGACAGAGATGCACAAGGGTGTGTGCGCCTCTTTGTCGCCGCTTTCCAAGTTTGTTTCCTGTTGCGAAGAGAGCAGCTCGACGATTCCTTCATGCCCGTCGCGCGAAGCCAAAAACAAGGGCGTCAGTCCCTGCGCGTTGAAGGTGTTGATTTCCGCTCCCTCCTGCAGCAAGAGTTTGGCGACTTCTCTGTGTCCGCCCAGGGCTGCGTAGTGCAAGGGCGAAAGTCCGAAGCTGTTTTTAATGTTGACCAAGTGGGATCGGTCGGCATCTTTCGACGAACTTTTGCTGTCTCCGAGCGTTGTGCCAAGAAACTTTTCGACGCGTTTTCGCAGCCCCTCGTTCTCGACAAAGAGCAGCAGGGCGGTCAGGTCGCGGTGTCCTTGTCGTGCTGCAATGTGCAACGGCGTGGTGCCGTTGGCGTCGCGCACATGCGCGCGCGCGCCCATCGCCTTGACGAGCAAGGTTACGATCGATTTGTGTCCGTACTGGGTTGCAATATGCAAGGGCGTAGCGCCGCTGTTGTCGGTAGCGAAGACATCGGCACCGATTTCCAGCAACTGAGCGATGATCTGCTCACCTCCTGCTGCCACCGCCAAATGCAAGGGTGAGCGTCCGCGGGTTATCGACGAGTAGCCTTTTTCGGGCTTGGCGTTCGGATCGATTCCTTGCTCGATGAGAAAGTTCACAGATTCGGAAGCTCCTGCCGAGACTGCGATGTGTAAGGGCAGCATGCCGTATGGATCTTCTTCCATGAAGAGCTGGACACCGCCTTTCACGAACAGCCGTCGCGCTGCGTCGATGTCTTGCGCGCGCAGCGCCTCGTGGAACGGATACTGCTCCTTTTGTGCCTGCGCCTGCGCTGTCGCCACGCCTTTGTTTACGTTTACGTTTGCGATTGCGATAAGGAAGCAGGAGAGCGCGATGATAAAGCACCGCCGCCCAAAAGTCTTGAGGGAAAAGATGTTGCAAGAGATGTTGGAAGAAATATTAGAAGAGATGTTGTTGGTAGTGTTCTTTGCCAAAGGGGAGGGGGGGGTGGGTTTTGTCATGGTGCTGTTGCCTGAATTGTTGTGTGAAGGTGCCGTGGCGATCAGCGCAAGACGGCAAGAACTTCGTTGTGTCCGAGTTCTTGAGCGATGTCTCGTGCGGTTTTGTTGTCGTTGTTGCGCAAGCTGCTGTCTGCGCCCGCTTTCAGCAGCTCCATGACGACGTTTTTTTTGCCTGTTTGCGTTGCGTAGTGAAGGGGGGTGTTTCCGCTCTTGTCGTGTTCGTCGATGTTGGCGTTGTCGTTCAAGGCTTTGAGCAAGACAACGATGGTTTTCACCTCGCCTCGTTTCGATGCGAGGTGCAGGGGTGCCATGCCGTTTTTGTTTTTGACACGGGGATCTGCGCCCCTTTGCAAGAGTCGCGCTAGAATGCGCGAATGTCCGTTCAAGACAGCGGCTGCTAGCGGTGTGAGTGCGTTGTTGTCGCCGCGTTCCAGCTCGATGCCGCTACGTTTGGAGAGGATGTCGACCACTTTCTCTCGCCCGTTGCGTGCCGCCATGAACAAGGGCGTTCGTCCCTGGTCGTTGGTGATGTTGATTTTCGCGCCTTGTTCCAGCAGCAGTTCGATCACCTCTGTGTGCCCGCCCAATGCGGCGTAATGCAGCGGCGCGAGCCCGAAGTTGTTCTGTGCATTGACCAGCTCTGCTCTCCAGAGGAGTCCTTTCTCGCTTTCCAACAGTTTTTGCAATCGTTTGCTCAAGGTGGCTTTTTCTTTGTCGCCCAAGAAGAGCAACTTTGTGACGATGATGTCTCTGCCGTGTCGTGCGGCGAGATGGAGTGGTGTCGTTCCGTTTTTATCGCGCTGATGTGCGCGCTCGCCGGTGATTTCGATGAGCCTCGTTGCCGCGCGGATTCTGCCGTACTTGACTGCCAAATGCAGTGGCGTGACGCCGCCCTTGTCTTGAGCGTAGACATCGACGCCTGCTTGGACAAGTCGGTCGATCACCTGCGTGTTGCCTGTTCCCACCGCCAAGTGCAAAGGAGCGCGCCCGCGCACCAAGGCGGAATATCCTCCTGGTGGGATATAGCGAACATCGATGCCTTGCCCAACCAAAAACCCGATCGCCTCCATAGAGCCCAAGGAGGAGGCAATATGAAGAGGAAGCATGCCGAACTCGTCCTCCTGCGTCAGCTGTGCAAAACCTCTCGTCCCCAAGAGACGAAGCGCCTCGGCAAAGTCTTGAAGACGAATCGCATTGTGAAAAGGATACTCTATTTCTATTTCTTTTCCTTGTTCCTGCGCCTGCGCTCCCTTTAGCAGTTCTGCGCTTATTCCCGCGCTCCACAAGACGAGGCACAAGAGCAAGCGTGAACAAAACGCCCCACAAAGCACTCCGACCGCACGTCCCGTCGTGCGACGGTGCCGAAAACGTGGTGTCTTCGGCAAGCGAGGAAAGAAACGGATGAAACAGATGTTTTTTTCGTCGTACCTCTTTGTCATCGTTGTTCCACCTCTGATTTCCTTTTCTTAGCGCAAGAGCGACAGGGCTTCGGAGTGTCCGAGCTCTTTTGCGATGTCTTGCGCTGTTTCTTCGTTCTTGTTGCGTAAGTTTTTGTTTGCCCCTGCTTTTATGAGCTCTTTGACCGCGCTATTTTTGTCGGCTTGTGTCGCGTAGTGCAAGGGCGTGTTGCCGAGGCTGTCGACGCTGTTGATGTCGGCGCTTGCCGTCTTCAAGAGGATGCGCAGAGCCTTGATCTCCCCGCCGTTGGCAGCGTGGTGCAGGAAAGTTTTTCCTGTCTTGTCGCGCAGGCGCACATCGAAGCCGCGTTGCAAGAGCTTTGCCGAAACGTTGCCGTTGCCGTTGGCAAGGGCGATGGTGAGCGCGGTCCTACCGTCTTTATTTGTCGCCTCGACATCGATCGCCCTTTCGGAGAGAAGAAGATCGACGACGCGCGTTCGATTGTCGCGTGCAGCAAGAAAGAGCGGAGTGGAGCCCAGATTGTTGGCGGTGTTAACCTTGGCTCCGCTCTCGATCAACAGCTCGACGAGGTCGAGGTGCCCGCCGCCGGCGGCGTAGTGCAACGGGGTCAGTCCGTCGCCGTTGCGCGCGTTCACTTTGGCATTCAGGTCGATCAAGCGCATGGCAAGCACCCCCCTTCCGTACTGGGCTGCCAAATGCAACGGCGTCGTCTTGTTGTTGTCAAGGGCGTGGACTTTTCTGCCCATGCGCTTCATGAGTAGCTTCGCCGCCCGCAGCTGTCCGTATTGGACAGCGATATGCAAGGGTAGCAGCCCGTTCCTGTCGCCTGTAAAAGGATTGGCGCCCTTGCTGAGTAGCATCTCGACGAAATCGACTCCGGCAGAGGTGACCGCGATATGCAAAGGGGTTCTACCGCGCAAGATCCAGCTCTCGTCGTCAATCTTGGGGTTCGGGCTCGCGCCGTAGCGGTCGAGCAAAAGACGACCGATTTCGAAGTTTCCTGTCGAACTCGCGTAGTGCAAGGGTAGCATGCCGTAGCTGTCGGCTTGCGAAACCGCCTTCTTGCCTTGCTCGGAGAGCAAGCGACTGACCTCTTCGACCTTTCCTGCTCGGATCGCGTCGTGGAGGGGGTAGCTCTCTTTTTGTTCTTGCGCTTGCGTTTCCTGCGCTTGTGCCTTCGGTGCTTTCACCAAGATGCTAGCACTTGGCACAACGACGGCGAGCAAAAGCGACAAGACCAGACAACGCATGATGTCCGCGCTCATGCTCATCTCCTTGCGTATCCCCGCGTATTCTCTTTGATGTTTCGTCGTTTTTTTGTTTTTCGCCGGCAACATCGCATCGGCATTCGTGTTCTTCATGCTCCAATATCCTCCCAATCATGGCCGCAAAGGCTTCTTATAACATATGCAACCACAAAAGATTCCCCTCGCAACCGTGAGCGTACCTCTGTCGGATGCCCTTGTCAAGTCCAAAAAGTGTTTTCGTAGGTTTTAAAAGCTGCATAACGGATTTGGATTTTTGTGGGTTTTTGTTTGTTTTTTCTGCCCGCTCGCTTGTTGCAATCCTTGTCTGTTGTCGTATACTGCTTCGCGAACAGCCTTGCTTTTTTCTAGGTACTCTTATGCCCGTCTTTGTCTTTATTCAACGCTTGTCTCCTCTAAATGTGTGTTCCCAAAGCGCGAATTCTTGGCGCACTTGTGGACGCGTGTGGGAGCGTGTAGGTCGGCGTGTATGTGTTGGGATTCTTTTCGCCTTGCTCGCCGTCTCCCTTGTCTCCAAGGAGGCTTACGCGCAGGGCGCCCCTTCAGGAGGAGGGTCTCTGTTGCAAGGGCTCATGCCGTTGCTGCTAATCGTCGTGGTGATGTACTTTCTGCTCGTCCGTCCGCAACAAAAGCGCCAGCGCCTCCACCGCGAGCTCGTCAACAGCCTGAAACGCGGCGACAAGGTGCTCACCAACGGAGGCTTCTACGCCGTCGTGTCGCGCTCGATCGACGAGCGCGATATCGAAGTCGAGCTTGCCGGCAAGCTGAAGGTGAAGATGCTGCGCTCCAGCGTTTTGGAGTTGGTGACGAACCCGCCGCCTGCGAAACGACGCTAGTCTTTTTTTCTTTTTTTCCCTTCGTCTCTTCGTCGCGTCTTGCCTTTTTGCTGCTTTGACCTCCTTCGCGCCCTTCCGCGTGCGTTTGGCGTGAGGCTTTGAGCCCGCCATGCTCTTTTATCCTTGGTGGAAACGGGCGTGCGTCTTGGGCGTTTTGCTGTGCGGTGCGCTTGCTGCTAGCGGCAACCTTGTTTCTGACGAACGGAGGCAGAACTTGCCTGCGTTCCTCGATGCTCTGTTGCATCGGGTTGTGCTGGGGCTCGACTTGGAGGGTGGCATTCACATCCTTCTGGAGATCGAGCGCCAGCCGATTTGGCAGCAGAGAATCGAAGACAGCCTTCTCGCGCTCAGAAGGGAGTTGCGCGAAAAGAAGGTCTTACTTTCCTCGCCGCCGAAGATCACGCGCGTTCAGGAAGGGGATAGCATCGTGCTCGACTTGAAGGAGGGGGTGGAGCGGGAGCAAGCAGAGACGGCGCGAACGACGCTACGAGCCTTTGCGCGTCAGTGGGGGTTTGATGCGACGGAGGCGAGGACGGGCGACGGGCGTTGGGAATTGGTTCTTTCCGAGGAGACGAAGCGGGAGTTGTTGTCTTCGGCGCTGCAGCACACGATCGAGATTCTGCGGCGCAGGATCGACGAGAGCGGCACGCGCGAGCCCTTGATTCAGCGACAAGGGACAGCGCGCGTGTTGGTCGAGATTCCGGGTGTGCGTGATCCTGAACAGGTGAAGTCCTTGCTGGGCAAGACGGCGAAGTTGACCTTTCACCTTTTGGACGAACGTGCGACAGGCGTGGGGAGGGTAGAGAGGGTTGCGCACGATTCGGTCCGTCTTCCGTCGTACGAGCGTGATGTGGACGGTGATCCTGAGACCTACTATGTTTTGCGTCGTCGCGCCTATGTGAGCGGCGAGCATTTGTTGGACGCGCAGACCGTTTTTGAGGACAACAGGCCTGTCGTGAGCTTTCGTTTCGATGCGCGCGGCGCGCGGCGCTTCGGCAGGGTGACGAGCGAGAATGTCGGCAAGGTGTTGGCGGTGGTCTTGGACGAGAGTGTGATCAGTGCGCCGCGCATTCAGTCTCCGATCTTGGGAGGCAGCGGCATTATTACGGGCGATTTTTCGGTCGAGGAAGCGAACGAGTTGGCTCTGCTCTTGCGTGCGGGCGCGCTACCCGCGCCGTTGGAGATTCTCGAAGAGCGCAGCGTCGGACCGGGCTTAGGCAGGGATTCGGTGCGTTCGGGCAAGCGAGCTGCGCTGATCGGCTTTTTGCTGGTCTTGTGTTTTATGGTGGTGCGTTACAGGCTTTTCGGAGTTTTTGCAGCGACGGCGTTGTCGGCGAACCTTGTGTTGATCTTGGCGGTGCTGTCGGTGCTGGGGGCGACGCTCACCTTGCCGGGAATTGCGGGCATCGTGCTGACGACGGGCATGGCGGTCGATGCGAATGTTTTGGTTTTTGAGCGCATCCGCGAGGAGAGCAGGGGGGGAGGCAATCTTCTTGCTAACATCGAGGCGGGCTATCGGCGTGCCATTGCCACCATTTTGGACAGCAATGTCACGACTTTGATCGCGGCGTTGATTCTGTTTGCGTTCGGTTCAGGACCTGTTCGAGGGTTTGCGGTCACGCTTTCGGTTGGCATTGCGACCTCGCTATTTACGGCGGTTATGCTGACGCGCATGCTGGTCGGTTGGTGGTTTCGCGCATCGCGTGCGCCGAAGCTGACGATTTAGCATTGAGCGATTAGGACTTAGCGAGACGAGGGACGAGACAATGCGTGCAAGAAGGTGGTTTTATCTAGTCACATCGAGACCCTTGCCTAGCGAGGGGGAGGGGGTACGTTTGCCTTTCATGCGATGGCGGAGGGGGATGTTGTTTTTGTCTTTGTGTCTTGTACTGCTGTCGATGGGCGCTGTGTTGGGTCGCGGGATGAATTTCGGCATCGATTTTCGTGGTGGCTTGTTGCTGGAGATTGAGACGGCGTCTGCGCCTGATCTTTCCGTGTTGCGTTCGACGATGAGCGGGGTTGCCGAGGGCAATGTCGTCGTGCAAGAGTTCGGCTCTGAGCGTGTATTGTTGTTGCGCGTTCAAAAACCGAAGGTGGGGGATGATGAGGTTTGGGATCCGCAGCAGGGTATCGAGCGCATCAAAGTTGCGTTGGAGGGGGTTGTTTCGGTAGTCGAGTATCGTCGTGTAGAGACGGTAGGACCGGCGGTGGGCTCCGAGTTGCGTCGGGCGGCGGCGTTGGCGGTTGGCTTGTCGTTGGCGGGGATTATGTTTTATGTGTGGCTGCGTTTCGAGTGGCAGTTTGCTTTGGCGGCGGTCTTGGCTTTGGTGCACGACGTGGTGGTGACGCTGGGGTTCTTTGCGGTGACGCAGATTGAGTTTGCCTTGTCCAGCGTGGCGGCGCTGTTGACGATTGCCGGTTATTCGATCAACGACACGGTGGTGATTTTCGATCGCATTCGCGAAATGATGCGCAAGTACAAGAAGGAGGATCGGCTGGTGTTGTTCGACCGATCGTTGAACAGGACTTTGTCGCGGACGTTGTTGACTTCGGTGACGACTTTGTTGGCGGTTGTCGCCTTGGTGTTGTTTGGTGGGAGTGTGATTGGCAGTTTTGCGTTGGCATTGGGCT
>JABAAA010000040.1:0-4170 GCA_014239005.1 Alphaproteobacteria bacterium
TTGCGATGAAAATCTTGCGATGAAAATCTTGCGATGAAAATCTTGCGATGAAAATTGTAATTTGCGGTGCGGGACGAGTCGGGGGGTCGATTGCGCAGTATCTTTCGCGCCAGCAGAACGATGTTGTGTTGCTGGATGTGGATGCGCGTCGTCTTGTGAGTCTGGGCGATGTTGCCGATGTTAAGACGGTCTTGGGCGACGGCTCGGATCCCGATAGTCTTGCGGAGGCGGAAGCGGACAGTGCCGACATGCTGATTGCGGTGACGGCCTCGGATCAGGTGAACATGGTTTCCTGTCAAATGGCGCACTCGCTGTTCAACATACCGATGAAGATCGCGCGCCTGCGCGCCGATAGTTACAACGATCCACGTTGGGCGAAGATTTTTGGTCACGACCATGTTCCTATCGACATTATAATTTCGCCGTCGCACACGATCGTGGATGCGATTCACGATCGGTTGGACGCGCCTGGCGCGTTTGATGTTGTGCCGCTAGTCGGGGATCGGGTTCGCGTGGTGGGAACGCGTTGTTCGGAGGATTGTCCTTTGGTCTACCAGCCCTTACGCCAATTGACGACTCTTTTTCCCGATTTGAAGATGACGATTCTTTTGATCACGCATCAAGGCATGCCGTTGATTCCGAAGGCGGACGATGTTCTCTACCCGCACGACAGCGTTTATTTTGCGGTCGAGACTGGACACATGATCCGCGCCTTGCAAGCGTTCGGTCACGAGTATCGTCCTAGCAAGAGCGTGTTGATCGTTGGCGGCGGCAACATGGGGTTGATCTTGGGACAAAAGATTCGCCAAACTTCGTTTGCGCGTCACACGACTTTGGTCGAGAGCAACCAGTTGCGCGCCCGCACGATCGCCGAAGCCTTGCCTGATGCGACTGTTATTCATGGCGACATTATGGAGACGGAAACGCTTTCGAGCCTGCGCCCCGAAGATTTCGACACGGTCGTCTCGCTGACCGACGACGATGAGGTGAACGCTCTTTCGGTCTTGATGCTGAAGAAGCGCGGGGTTGCGCGCGGCATCAGCGTGATCAGCAAGGGCATCTACACCTCGCTGGTGAGCGAGATGGGCTTGGATGTGATCGTCAATCCTCCCTTGATCACGGTGGCGACGATCTTGCGCCATGTTCGTCACGGCAGGATTCAAGCGGTGTATCCGATTCGCGAGGGCTTTGCCGAGCTCTTCGAGGCGACCGCCCTCTCCACCTCGAATATCATCGGCACCCCTTTGAAAGACTTCAAGATCAAGTCCGGCATCATCATCGGCGCGATCGTACGCAGCGGCGAGGTGATCATTCCAAGACCCGATACTGTCGTCGAAGAAGACGATCGAATCGTCATCCTGGCAGAGCAGAGAAGCACAAGACGCGTCGAGCAGCTCTTTTCCGTCAGCCTCGATTACTTCTGACAGAAACGACACGCACAGCATGAGCAAGGCAGCATGAGCTGGGTTTGGATCAACGGTCGCATGAAACCGCTGGCGCAAGCTGCCCTATCGGTCGAAGATCGCGGGCTGTTGTTCGCCGATGCCGTCTATGAGGTCGTCTGCGTCGTGCGCGGACGCGCTGTCGATGTGGAAGAACACTGGCGCCGTCTGTGGCGTTCGATGCGCGAGATCGAGCTCAAAGCCCCTTGCTCGCGCGCGGTCTTGACCTTGTTGTTGGAACGTGTTGTGGCGCGCAATCGTCTGAAGGAGGGAATGGTGTATTTGCAAATCAGTCGCGGCAGCGCACGGCGCGAGCATGCCTTTCCCGATCCTTGTGTGCCTGCCAACATGTTTTTGTTTGCGACGCACGGCAAGCCTCCGCCTGCTGCGCCGAAGTTGTTGCGCGCGGTTTCGGTGGCAGATACGCGCTGGCGACGCGTCGATATCAAGACGACCAATTTGCTCGCCAACTGCATGGCGTTAGAGGAGGCAAAGGCACGCGGCGGCGACGAGGTGCTTCTTTACGACGAAGCGAACGATCTGTTGCGGGAGGCGAGCAAGAGCAACCTGTGGCTGGTGACAAACGACGGAGGGCTCTTGACGCCGCCGTGCACGACGAACATCTTGGGCGGAGTGACGCGACGGGCTCTGTTGCGTTTGGCGGAGGGGGCAGGGTTGCGATGCCTTGAGCAGAGTTTCACGCGCGAGGAAGCGAAGGGGGCGAAGGAGTTGTTTTTGACGAACTCGACGGGTTTTGTTTCTGTGGTCTGCTCGTTGGACGGAGATGCGATCGGCAGAAGGAAAGGCACGGCGTCTCAGCGTTATCCTTTGGCGCACCGATTGTATGGTCTTTATACCGAGCGTATGGGGAGCTTGTGAGGTGAGCGGAGGCAAGCGGTCCGTATTGGTGTTGTTCGACTGGGACAACACTTTGGTGGATACTTGGGGATTGGTGCATGAGAGTCTTCAGGTTGCCTTGCGAGGGTTGGGGATGCGCGAATGGAACGAGGAGGAGACGAGGCGGCGTTTGGGAGCGTCGTTGCGCGACAACTTTCCGAGGCTTTTTGGCGATCGAGCGTCGAAGGCGAAGGCGTTGTATCGGGGTCATTTTTTGTCGCGTCACTTGGAGATATTGCGTCCTTTTGCGGAAGCCGAGGATTTGTTGCGGTGGCTATCGCGGCATCAGGATCGTTGTGAGGTGGGCATCGTGAGCAACAAGGGGGGGGATGCGTTGCGTGCGGAGATTGCGCATTTGGGCTGGGGGGGATATTTTCGTGCGGTGGTGGGTGCGGAGGATCTTGTTCGGGACAAGCCGGATCCTTGTTGTTTGGAGGAGATTTTTGTTCGGCTGGGCGGGAAGCGTGAGGATTTCGACGCGATGGTGTATGTGGGAGATTCGGTGGTGGACATGGAGTTTGCCAAGCGGACTGGGATGGAAGGGGTGTTGCTGGGGGACGGGGGGGAGAAGGCGGAGCGTTTTGCGAAGTGGCGGTGGGATGTTTGGGTACGAGATCTTACGGAGCTGCGGGAAGTGCTGGCACAGAGGATGGAGATTGCAGGATAGAAGAGACAAGCAGGCAGAATGCGCGCAAAGCGCGACAACGCCTTTTTATCGCTAAAAATCCTATTGCTTGTCTTGCCGTCTGCCGTCCTTGACTCCTCCTCCTGCGCTCGCTAGAATTGCCACGTTCCACCGATAGACTTCTTACGAAATCTTCGCCATGTCTCCCTCGCCCCAAGCCCTGTCGGATACCAATATCGAGTGGGTTGCCGCGCTCTATCGGCAATACCTCCATCACCCTGAGTCGGTCGATGAAAGCTGGACGGAACTCTTCGTCGAACTGGGCGACGGTGTTACCGCGCTCGAACGCGAACAACAGGGGGCGTCGTGGAAAACAGAAAACGGCGACCTCCACGGGCTCAACAATCTCCATGCCGATACCTCCGTTTTTGCCAGCGACGAAGGGCAAAGCCTCTCCAGTAGCGCACACATCCGCCAAGCGACGATAGACTCGATTCGCGCCATCGCGCTGGTCAGAGCCTACCGCAGACTTGGGCACTACGCAGCGCAAGTCGATCCGCTGGAACTCTCTGCGAAACCCACGTTGAGCGACCTCGATCCGCAAACCTACGGGTTTACTCCCGAAGACTGCCAACGCCCCATCTTTCTCAACTATACGCTGGGATACGAATGGGCAACGATGGACGAACTGCTTGTGCAGTGCAAAAAAATCTACTGCGGCAGCGTCGGCGCAGAGATCATGCACATCCTCGATCCCAGAGAACGAGCGTGGCTGTTGGAAAAGATCGAAGGCGGCGTGATGCATACGCCGTTCTCTCGACGAGGCAAACACGCCATCCTCGAACGACTGACGCAAAGCGAAATGTTCGAACACTTTTTGAACAAAAAGTTCGTCGGTACCAAACGCTTCGGACTGGACGGCGGCGAATCGCTGATCCCGCTCATCGAACAGATCATCAAGCACGGAGGTCAAAACCGCGTGCGCGAAATCACCTTCGGCATGCCGCATCGCGGCAGGCTGAATATGCTGGCGCATATCCTCCACAAACCCCATCGCGCGCTGCTCGCCGAGTTCCAAGGCATCTCGGCGATGCCCGACCATATCCGCGGCGGCGACATGAAATACCACCTCGGCACCTCGCAAGACCGCGACTTCGACGGCATCTCGCTCCACCTCTCGCTAGTTGCCAATCCCAGCCACTTGGA
>JABAAA010000040.1:4270-6969 GCA_014239005.1 Alphaproteobacteria bacterium
GCCGCCTTTGCCGGACAAGGCGTTGTTCCTGAGACGCTCATCATGAGCCAACTCAGGGGCTACCGCACAGGCGGCACGATTCACATCATCGTCAACAACCAGATCGGCTTCACGACAACCCCCAACCTCGCGCGCTCGTCGCCCTACTGTTCGGATGTGGCGAAGATGATCGCTGCCCCCATCTTCCATGTCAACGGCGACGACCCCGAAGCCTGCACACGCACCGCTCGGCTCGCTATCGACTACAGGCAGCAGTTCAACAAAGATGTCATCATCGACATGTGGTGCTATCGCCGCTTCGGACACAACGAGATCGACGAGCCGAAATTCACCCAGCCCCTGATGTACGAACGGATCGAACAACATCCGACGACAAGACAAATTTATCAACAACGTTTGAAGGACGAAGGATCGATCGACGACGAACATATCCGCCTTCTCAGCGAAACTTACGAGAACTTTTTGGAAGAAGAGCTGGCAGCGACGCAGAGCCACAAACCGAACCAGGCGGACTGGTTGGGCGGCGAGTGGGCGGGGCTCAGCGCCTCGGAAGAGAGCACGCGCCTCGAACAGCCCAAGACCGGCGTCTCGCGCGAGATCTTCCAAAACGTGGGCTCTGCCATCGCCAAGCTGCCCGAAGAGTTCAACCTCCATCCCAGGCTCGGACGGCTCGTCGAGCAGCGCAGAGCCATGACGACGCAAGGGAAAAACATCGACTGGGCATGCGCCGAAGCCCTCGCTATGGGAAGCCTGCTGGCGGAAGGAAACTATGTGCGCTTTTCGGGCGAAGACTGCCAGCGCGGCACTTTCAGTCAACGACACGCCGTCTATATCGATCAAGTGTCCGAAGCGCCCTACATCTCCCTCAACCACATTCAAAAAAAACAAGGAACATTGGAGATCATCAACAGCCCACTTTCCGAGTTCGGCGTCCTGGGCTACGAGTACGGATACTCCCTCGCCATTCCCCACGCGCTCGTCGTCTGGGAAGCGCAGTTCGGCGATTTCGCCAACGGTGCGCAGGTCATCATCGACCAGTTCGTCGCTTCCGGTGAAGCCAAATGGCTGCGCATGAGCGGACTCGTCATGCTGCTGCCACACGGATACGAAGGACAAGGGTCAGAGCACTCTTCTGCAAGGCTTGAGCGGTTCTTGGAGCTTTGCGCCGAAGACAACATGCAAGTCTGCAACATCTCGTCGCCCGCAAACTTCTTCCACGCCCTCCGCCGACAGCTCCACCGAGACTATCGAAAACCCCTTGTCGTCATGTCGCCGAAGTCGCTGCTGCGCCACAAGCTCTGCGTCTCGACACAAGAAGAGTTTGCACCCGACACCTTCTTCCGCACCATCATCGACGACGAGGATGAACTGGACGCCGATGACAAGATCCGCCGCGTCGTGCTTGCAAGCGGCAAGATCGTCTACGACCTGCTGGAAGCGCGACGCGCGCGCAAGGTGCGCGACATCAAAATTCTTCGTCTCGAACAATTCTATCCCTTTCCCGAACAGGCCATCAAACGAAGGATGGAGAAAACACCGCAAGCCGAGCTCGTGTGGTTGCAAGAAGAGCCCGAAAACATGGGCGCGTGGCTTTTTCTTGACCGAAAACTCGAAGGCGTGCTAGCATCGCTCGATGAGGCACGCTACCGACGACCGCGTTGTATTGCAAGACCGGTTGCCGCCTCGCCGGCAACGGGACGCTTGAGCCTCCACAAGCAACAAGAACAGACCCTCATCGACAAGACGCTGGAATAAATCTTTCAGCGACCAAAGCCGCGCCACCCCACCTCCAGCCATGCCTGCAAATCTTGTAGAAATCCGTGTTCCCGAGCTCGGCGAGTCCGTCTCTTCCGCAACGGTAGCCAAATGGCTCAAACAGCCCGGTGATGCTGTCGCTGCCGACGAACCCGTCGTCGAGCTGGAAACCGACAAGGTCGCCATCGAAGTGCCGTCGCCCGCAGCGGGCGTGCTTGTCGATATCTTACAGCCGCAAGGCAAGGACGTCGAGATCGGAACAACGTTGGGAAAGATCGACAAGGACAAGGTAGCGAAAGATGTCGGCAAACTCAGCCCTGCCGCCGCCGTCAAAGACACTGCTTCTACCCCTCCTGCTTCTACCCCTCCTGCCCCCGTCACCAAGTCTGCCCCTGTGAAGGAAGGAGCGGTCAAGTCTGCCCCTTCCGCGCGTCAGGCAGCGAGCGATAAAGGGGTCGATCTTGGAAGCGTGCAAGGCAGCGGACTTGGAGGTGCTGTCACGCGTTCCGATGTGGAATCTACCTCGCAACCTTCTTCGCAACCTTCCTCGCAAGCCGCCGCCTATCACGCCTATCACATGGAGAAACCCGTTGCGCGCGATGCGGACGATCGCGGCGAAGAGGTGGTGGCGATGTCGCGTCTCCGACAGAAGGTCGCCGAGCGCCTGAAAGAGGCGCAAAACACCGCCGCCCTGCTAACCACCTTCAACGAAGTGAACATGGCGAGCATCGTCGCGCTGAGAAAGCGACACCGCGAGGCGTTCGAACGCAGGCATCGCGTCAAGCTTGGCTTCATGAGCTTTTTCGTGCGCGCCTCGGTGCTTGCGCTCAACGACTATCCCGAAGTCAACGCGCATCTGAACGGCACGGATATCGTCTATCGCCAATACTGCGACCTCGGCATCGCGGTGAGCGCGCCGCAGGGGCTGGTCGTGCCTGTGTTGA
>JABAAA010000040.1:7241-9168 GCA_014239005.1 Alphaproteobacteria bacterium
CATCGTCTCATCGACGGACGCGGCGCTGTCAGTTTTCTCACCAGAGTGAAAGCCCTGGTCGAGCATCCCGAAAGCCTGCTGCTCGACATCTAGCAGCCCGCGCCCATGCCCCCCATAAGCACGGATCAAAGCAAGACCGACGGTTCGACCGACGGAGGTTCGAACGAGCAAAGTTCAAGCCGTCAAGGATCAAGTGCCAGCAGCAAATCCTCGTTCGACCTCTCCGCCACACAGCAAGCCGTCGAAAAGACGCTGGACTTGCTGAGGGGGCGGCTTTGACGACGAAAAGGCGCAAGAGAAACTGAGCGCGCTTGAAACGCAGGCGCAAGACAGCGGGTTGTGGGACGATCCGAAAAAAGCGCAACGCATTCTCAAAGAACGCGGACGCCTGAAAGGCATGCTCGACGAGTGCTCGACGCTAGCCTCCGATTACACGGATGCCACCACCTTGCTCGCGCTTGCGGAAGAAGCTGCGGACGAAGCAGAGCGCAAGGATGCTGAACGTCAGCTTACAACCTTGCGCCGCCGCGCCGAACGCTTGCGTCTGCAAGCCCTGCTACACGAGGATGAGGACGGGAACGATTGCTACCTCGAGCTGCACGCGGGAGCCGGAGGGACGGAATCGCAAGACTGGGCGGAGATGCTGCTGCGTATGTATTCGCGCTGGTGCGCTTCGCGCAAGTTTGCAACCGAGACGTTGAGTGTAACCTACGGCGAAGAGGCGGGCATCAAGTCGCTGACATTGAAGGTTGGTGGTTCCTACGCCTATGGTTGGCTGAGGCAGGAGGGGGGAGTGCATCGTCTTGTGCGCATCTCGCCCTTCGATTCGAACGCGCGCAGACACACGAGTTTTTGCTCGGTCGGCGTTTATCCCGTGCTGGAGGATGGATTGCACGAGGAAATCGATCCGAAAGAGCTGCGCGTCGACACCTACCGCGCCTCTGGGGCCGGCGGGCAGCATGTGAACACGACCGACTCGGCGGTGCGCATCACGCATCTGCCGAGCGGCATCGTTGTGCAATGTCAAAGCGACCGCTCGCAGCACCGCAACCGCGCGACCGCCTTCGCCATGCTGCACTCGCAGCTTTACGCGCGAGCGAAGGCAAACCAGCGCGCAGAGAGCCAAGCGGCGCGACAGAAGAATCCGATCGGATGGGGACAGCAAATCCGCTCGTACGTACTGCAACCCTATCGTCTGGTGAAAGACCTGCGCACGGGACTAGAGGTAGGGAATGCGCAAGGCGTGCTGGACGGTGATCTCGATCCTTTCTTGGAAGCGGCGCTGGCAACGCTACGAAACAAGCCCGCTACGACATAAGTCGTAGAACATGCGACGTCTCAAGCAGGCTTTTCCGCTTCTGTTGCTGCTGCTTGCAGCCGCGCTGGTCGCCTTGCCGCTGCTTGGCATCGCTGCAAGCGCGGTCAGTGGCAGCTGGGAAGTGTTGCGTTCGCTTGTGCACAGCGTACTGCCGCGCTATGTCATGACGACACTCATCCTGCTGATCGGTAGCGGGGCGGGCTGTATCTTTTGGGGGGTCGCCTGCGCAGGACTGCTGACCTGGTACAACTTCTATGGACGCAACTTCTTCTGTTGGGCGCTCGCTCTGCCGCTAGCCGTTCCCGCCTATGTCACGGGCTTCGTCTACACCCAGCTGACCGAGCATCCTTGGACCGTCGCTCTGTCGCAACAGCTCGGCATGACGATTGCCATTCGCTCGTTGCCCGCGCTCGTCTTGCTCTTTTCGTTCGCGCTCTTTCCCTATGTTTTCTTGCTCGTGCGTGCGTCGCTGATTCGTCAGTCGGAGCGCATGTTCGAGGCGGGCAGGATGCTGGGCTTTTCTCCTGTCAGGAACTTCCGCGAGCTCGCCCTACCCATCGCGCGCCCTGCGATCGCGGCAGGAGGAGCGCTCGCCATGCTGGAGGTGCT
>JABAAA010000041.1:0-8696 GCA_014239005.1 Alphaproteobacteria bacterium
ATCATCGGGGTAAGGGCGGATGTTGGATGCCTCTTCGGTCGATGGGTGGTGGCGGATGTTCGGGCTAAAAATCCCAGGCAGCGCAAGTCGGCGAAGCGGGAGATCGGCAGCACGCTTGCGCTCGTCCCGACGACGGATGTGTTGAAGGAGCTTTCGGCGATGCGAAAGGGGGTTCGTCCGCGCTTGGTCGTGGGCTTTGCTGCGGAAACGGAGGCGGTGGAGAGCCTTGCCTTGTCTAGCAAGCAAAGGCGAAAAAAGGATGCGAAGGGTTGCGATTGGTTGTTGGCAAACGATGTTTCGCACGGCAAGGTGTTCGGCGCAGAGACCAATCGCGTGCAACTGCTCGACGACAGGGGGGAGACCGAGGTATGGGAGACGATGACGAAAGAGCGTCTGGCAAGACGCCTCGTCGACAGGGCTGTCAGGTGGTTGCGCCAGCAGGACGAGGTGGCACGCAAAATTTTGCCGAGAACCCTAGCATGACAGAGCGCGCTGCCCCGAAGGAAGCTATGTCCGAAGTTATGTCCGAGGTTGCGGGCTTGTCTGCGTCCGAAGCTGCGTTTGATCCTGTCGCCGTCTTCTTGCGCGTCTTGGCGCACGGCGAGGGACTGGGTTTGCCGCGGCGCGCGAGCGCGGGCAGTGTGGGCTACGACTTGCAGGCTGCCGTCAGAAGTCGACTAGTGCTGGAGGCGGGCAAAGCCTTGGCGGTTCCGTGCGGAATCGCGCTCGCGCTGCCGGAGGTTGTCGAGGCGCAGATTCGTCCGCGCTCAGGGCTGGCGTTGAAGCACGCGGTCACCTGTCTGAACGCGCCGGGGACGATCGACAGCGACTATCGCGGCGAGATCAAGGTGATCCTTGTCAATCACGGTGGCGAGCCTTTTATGGTCGAGCGCGGCATGCGAATTGCGCAGATCGTCTTTGCACGCGTCCTGCCAGTGCGTTTTGTCGAAAGCGAGACCTTGGAGGCGACCGCGCGCGGAAGCAAGGGTTTTGGCTCCAGCGGCGAGCGAGCGCTTGCAGACGAGAAGATGCGGTGATGTGGTGACGGGCTCTTCGTTTCTTTTAGAGAGCCATGTTGCGCCGATCGAGGTGCGTTTGCTGCGTGGTGAGAAGGGGGAGGCGGTCGAATCGTCGCACGCATGCCACGCGGTCGTTTGCAAGGCGGACAGCAAGGGGCAGGGCGAGATCCTTGCAAGCTTTGGCGATCGAGACTTGCCCGTCTTTCCGCGCTCGTCCATCAAAATGTTGCAAGCGGTCGCGTTTGCCGAAGACGATGTCGCGCAATCCTTGCTGGCATCTTGCGGCAGGGAGCAGGATGGATTTGCGCTTGCCTGCGGTTCGCACGCAGGCGAGGAGGGGCATGTTTCGTTGGTGCGTCGATGGCTGGATGCGCTGGGCTTGGAGGAGCGTCACCTTGCTTGCGGGGCGCACGCTCCTTTGGACAAGGGTAGTGCCGCGGAGCTGGTGCGACAGGGCGAGCAGCCTCGGGCTGTCCATCACATGTGTTCGGGCAAGCATTGCGGCATGCTAACCTTGGCGCGAGCGCGGGGTTGGGAGGTGGAGGGGTATGTCGAGCATGACCATCCTGTTCAACGGCGTGTGCGCGAGGTATGCGAGGATTTTTTTGCGCTCGACTTGACGCGTGTAACGCGAGGGCGAGACGGGTGTTCGGTACCGACTTTCTCTGTGCCTTTGCGTGCATTGGCGCGTGGCATGACGTGCTTTGCGATGCGCGAGGCAAGCGGGAAAAAAAATGGGCGGGCTATGGTGATGCAGAAACTTTTTGACGCTGTGATTTCGCGTCCTTTCTATGTGGCAGGCAGTCGTCAGGCGGACACGTTGATGGTGGAGCGGGGCGGGGGAAAATTTGCCGTGAAGTCGGGCGCGGAGGGAGTTTATACGGCGGTGGTTCCTGATATGGCACTGGGAATCGCGGTGAAGTGCTGGGACGGGAGTGGTCGCGCGGCGCGCGCGGCGATGACTTTGTTGCTGAAGGAGGCGGGATTGCTGCGTGACGGGGGGAGGGATTACGGGGATGAGGTGATGAAGAACTTTCGCGGGTTGCGGGTGGGAAGAATTGAGGCGAGGCTGCCGACATAGGAAAATTTTTGTAACGACCTTTTTATTGTTATTCGCAAGGCAAAAAAGCCCGTTCGGACGCAAGCGCAGGTACCCGCGCCCGTATCTCGTCGATAAGCGCCAAGTCGATCTCCGCCACGATTATCTCCTCCTCCTCCCCCGCCTCCGCCAAAACCTCCCCCCACGGCGACACCACCATCGAATGTCCCCAACACTTCCGCCCGTCCTCCAACGCACCCGTCTGCGCTGCTGCCACCACGAAACACCCGTTTTCAATCGCCCGCGCGCGCAACAAACATGCCCAATGCGCCTTCCCTGTCGGCACCGTGAAAGCCGAAGGAACGGCAAACAACACCGCCCCGCGCTCTGCCAAATGTCGATACAAACGCGGAAACCGAAGATCATAACAAACGCTCATCCCCAGCTTGCCCCACGGCGTTTCCGCCAACACCGCCTTCTCCCCTGCGACAAAACGAGCGGACTCCCGATACGATTCGCCACCTCCCAAATCGACATCGAACAGATGAATCTTGTCGTAACGCGCAACCTCCTCGCCTGCAGGCGAAAACAAAAAACTGCGATTGACAAGCTTGCCCGAAAAAGATTCGTGTCGCACCACCACCGACCCCGCTTGAAGCCATACCCCATGAAGTTCGGCTAACCTCGCAAAAAACGCCGTCGCCGACTCGGACTCGGATTCCAACTCCGAGGACGCACCCTCGCTCACCTCCACGCCGCACGCTGCATAAGCCCGTTCCCCGTCCTGTTGCATCAGGTTGCAACACTCAGGCAAAAAGACAAAAGAAGCCCCCTCGCTACGCGCACGCGCAACGCCCTCCGCTATGGAAACCCTGTTGCGCTCAATCGAAGTCGTGCTGCTCATCTGCACGCACGCGCAACGCAATATGTTCTGCGACATCGGCACTTTGCAAACTCCCTGACCTTTTCCGACAGCACGAGCTTGCGCTTCGGCAAGAAAATTCTGATCCTCGCCTGTTCTTGCTGTCGCGCGGCTGGCAAGATCGGAGCGGCAGGATTTGAACCTGCGACCCCTCGGCCCCCAGCCGAGTGCTCTACCGAACTGAGCCACGCTCCGTCGTTGCGATTCACAACGATAGCACGGATTTTCTCCCTTGTCGTTTTCCTCTGCCTGCTGCCTGTTGCCTGTTGTTTGTTATTAGGGCAGAAAGCCCTTCTGCGAAGAAGGCAGCGATCGGTCGCCGCGTCGCGTGATTTCTCGAACCTCGTAGATGCGTTGCACCTCGCCGTCGGCACGCAGACGGAAGCGTCCGGCTGCAGCCGAGAAGCCCTTTTGCCGTTCCAAATCTTTGCGTGAAACATAACCCTTCTTCGCTCCCAACCTCGCCGCGGTTTGGACTGCGTCGAAAGCGAGCGCGGTCAGGGTGTGGAAGGCTGCCTTGTTGCCCGCGTAGCTGCGGAAACGTTCTTTAAAAGCCTCCAGACTTGCACGCGGCAAGAAGACGAAGCGGCTGCCTCTGAGCTGCGGCTCTTGCGAAAGGTTACGCATCTGTCCCCAGGGAGCAAGCCCGTAGATGCCGATGCGATCGGCGTCGATGTCGTAGAGCGCAAGGTAGGAAGAGACGACTTGCAACTTCTCGCGTCGCACTTCAGGCAGCAGGAGGATGTCGAAGGGGGGCGTGCCGTAGGTATCTTGCTTTTCCAATTTTTTCAGCTCGACGGCGATCTCCTCTGCGACCGTCGAGCCTTGCGGCAGCTCTGCGAGTGCCCGCCGACGTTGCTTTCTGTATCGCGCCAAGGCGAGCTTGCGGTAGTCGAAATCGGCGATGTTGCGAATCTGTCCGTCGAGCGTGTCGTAGTCGAGCGAGTTGTCGAGAAAGTCGACGCGTTCAGGAGCCAGTCCTCGGCTTGACAGATAGGCGTGGCTTTCTCTGGCGACGATCCTGCCGTAGTCGTTCTGCGGCGCGAGCACGGCGACGCGCGTTCCCCATCGAGCCTCGACGCCTTTGTGCCTCTTGGCGGCTTGCCTGTGGAACGCCTGCGGCGGTCGCAGCAAGCTGTCCTTCAGAGCTACGGAAGTCTGCTCTCTGACCGAAAGTCCGAAGCGATAGACAAATTTTCCTTTCACCTTCTCGTCGTTGGAAAAGACAAGCAAGGGTCTTCTCGCTCTGTCCGCGGCGGCGGCTACGGGCAGGCTTTGAGCCGCGAAGACAGGACCGATGAGAATATCCGCTCGTTGTGAAAGCAGCTGGTTTGCCGAACGTTGCGCACGCAAGGGCTGTATTCCCGAATCGCGCACCATCAACTTGATGTTAGAAAAACCTTCTTCCGAAAGTGCCAAACGAGCAGCTTGCTCCATGCCTTTCGCCAAGACGGGAAAGCGCGTTTGCGGCAGCAGCAAGCCGATCACCAGCTTGCCGTCGCGCTTGTAGGAGACGGACTTCCTTGCGCGTAGAATTTGCGCCAAGGCTAAGGCGCGAGCGTCGTGCGTTTGTGCCTTGTCCTTGCCTTGGTGCGCTGCGATGTCTTTGTTGTCCTCGTCGTCCTCGACCAAAAAGCGCGTCAGCGGCGGTTCTGCGGGCGGTAGAGCCGAGGGCTCCAACAACAGCAAGACCGCCTCCTTAGGCAACGGTTGCGGCGACGATCGCTCCGACACATCTCGACCGGCGCACGACGCCAACAGAAAGACCGACAGAAGAACAACAAGGCGCATCGCCCGACCCTCGACATGAAACAAGCTTGCACTCTAGCATGCCTCTCTTCGTGTAGAATAACCCTTGTTCGCCAAATGACCGCCAGCCTTCCTTCGCAGACCAAACGACAGGGCTTCGAGCTCGAAGTGCCGACGCTCGAATTGCAGGCGGCGCTTTATGTCGTGGCAACGCCGATCGGACATTTGCACGACATCACGCTCCGCGCGCTCGGCGTGCTGGCGGCTTCTCCGACCTTGGCGTGCGAAGACACGCGGCGCACGCGAAAGCTGCTTGCGCACTACAACTTGCCGCTCACGAACAAGAAATTGCTGCGCTACGACGACCACGCCTGCGAAGCCTTGCGCGCACGATTGTGTTCGATCATCGCGACGGGCGAGCCGGTCGCTCTGCTTTCGGACAGCGGCACGCCGACCTTTGCCGATCCGGGCATGAAGATGGTACGCGCGGCTCGGAGGAAGGGGTTGCCCGTCTTCGCCGTTCCGGGCGCTTCCGCCTTTACCTCAGCTCTTTCTGCAAGCGGGCTGCCCACTGACCGAGTTTTGTTCTTGGGGTTTTTGCCGCGCAAAAAAGCGCAAAAAGAACGCCTGTTGCAATCGTTGGCGGATTGTGGGGCAACGTTAGTTTTTTTCGAATCGCCGCACCGATTGCCGTCGACGCTCGCGCTGCTGGCTCGCTGCCTGCCGCACCGCCAAGCGTGTGTGTTCAGGGAGATGACGAAGATTTACGAAAGCTTTCACAGCGGAAGTTGCGCGTCCTTGGCGAGCGAGCTTGCCGCGTCGAAACCGCGCGGCGAATACACGCTGTTGGTGTCAGGGAAGGACGACAAAAAAGCGGAGGAAGGCGGATGAGGCAGGAAAGGATCGTAAAAAGAGAACAAAGCGGACAACGCCGAGGACAACAAAGGAGCGATCCTCAAGGACGTTTCCGCAAAGGCAGGCGCGGGGAGAAGGTGGCGGAGCTCTTGCTGATGTGCAAGGGCTATCGCATTTTGGGGCGCAGGTTGCGTTCGGGCGGAGGGGGGTTGGGGTCGAGATTGGGTTTGGGCTTGGGACTGGGCTTGGGCGAGATCGATCTGCTTGCCGCGCGCGGCACGACTTTGGTGGTCGTCGAGGTCAAGTGGCGTGTCAGTCAGGAGAGCGCTGCCTACGCGCTTCATCCGATGCAGCAACGGCGTTTGCGCCGCGCGGGCGAGGTATTGTTTGCTCGACTGGCGCACGCGCGTGGGTTGGAGACGCTTCGTTTCGATGTGATGTTGGTGGCACCGTTGTCGATTCGCCACCTGACGAACGCGTTCTGACGGCGGAGAAGGGATATATTTTTTTGTACGAGTAGTTATAAAAACCCGTCTATACAACCCCCTCTGGCGAAAAAACCAAGCTAGCGCGAACACATAACTAATATCTTTAATTCGTGGATAATTTTTTTCTCACGAGGCAAGATTTTGTTCTAATAGGATTGTCCTCTTCTACCATGCCCTCGTAGTTCATAGGAGAATTTTTACTCTTTCTTCCGCTTTCTCGTGCCTTTTTTCATGCAGGGAGTCGATGTGCTAGCTTGATAATTTATTTATATTTTATTTCTTTGCAGTCTCACTCAATGAGCGAAGATGTCCTGCTCGCGCCAGCCCGCCAAATCTAACTGCACGCGCGCCGGCAAGGCGTCGAAACACTGCTGCGCCAAGGCAATCCTGCCCTCGCGTTCCAAGATCGCGTCTAACTTTTCCTTGATCGCAAGCAAATAGGCGACATCCGCCGCGGCGTAATGCTTCTGCGCCTCGCTCAAACGCTCGCGTCCCCAGTCCGAACTCTGCTGCTTTTTCGACAGATCAACCTCCAACAACTCACGGCACAAATCCTTCAACCCATGCGCACCCGAATAGCTGCGCGCAATCTTCGAGGCAATCTTCGTGCAATACACAGGCGCCGTGTTGATCGACAAACCCTGTTGCAACACCGCTAGGTCGAAACGCGCGTAGTGAAAAATTTTGATCCGACGCTCGTCCTCTAACAAGGCGCGAAGCCGCGGCGCCTCGCGCTGTCCGGCAGCGATCCGCACAAGGTGGGAGATGCCGCTGTCGTCGCACAGCTGGACAAGGCACAAACGATCGCGCGTCATGATCTCCAAGCCCGTCGTCTCCGTGTCGACGGCGACCAGCTCCGAAAAGCTCACGTTTTCAGGTAGATCTCCCTCGTGCAAAAAAATTCGCTTGGCTAAAGATGGCGGCACGGCAACGAAAACGCTTGATGCCCGTCAGTGCTGATCGCTCGCGCCGCGGTAGTCGAGCGCGCTGAAAAAATCGTTGCCCTTGTCGTCGATGACGACGAAGGCAGGAAAAGCTTCGACCTCGATGCGACGCACCGCTTCCATGCCAAGATCGCCATACTCCAACGTCTCGACCTTGCGGATGCAATCCTGCGCCAAGCGCGCCGCCGAGCCCCCGATCGAGCCCAGATAAAAGCCGCCGTAAGTGCGACACGCCTCGCGCACCTCCTTCGCTCGGTTGCCTTTCGCCAGCATCACCATCGAGCCCCCCAAGGCTTGAAACTCGGCGACATAGCCGTCCATGCGTCCCGCCGTCGTCGGACCGAACGAGCCCGACGCATAACCCTCAGGCGTCTTCGCAGGACCCGCGTAATAGACGGGATGATCCTTGAAATACTGCGGCAAACCCTCCCCGCGCTGCACTCGCCCACGCAGCCGCGCGTGCGCAGCGTCGCGCGCAACGACGATCGGACCGCTCAGCGAAAGCCGCGTCTTGACAGGATGACGCGAGAGCTCGCGGCAAATCTGCTCCATCGGGCGCGTCAGATCGATCGGCACAACCTTCCCTTGCGGCGGCGCCTGATCGGGCAGGAAGCGCGCGGGGTCATGCTCCAAGGCTTCCAAAAACACGCCATCGCGCGAAATCTTTCCCAACGCTTGACGATCCGCCGAGCACGACACGCTCAAGGCAATCGGCAAGGAGGCTCCATGGCGAGGCAGACGAATCACGCGCACATCGTGACAATAGTACTTGCCGCCGAACTGCGCGCCGATCCCCATCCGTTGCGTCATCTGTAAGATCTCTTGCTCCATGCCGAGATCGCGAAAGGCGCGTCCCTCCTCGCCGCCTTGTTGCGGCAAGCCGTCCAAATAGTGCGTCGATGCAAGCTTCGCCGTCTTCAGCGTGAACTCCGCAGAAGTGCCGCCGATCACGATCGCCAAATGGTACGGAGGACAGGCCGCCGTGCCTAGCGTGCGAATCTTCTCGTCCAAAAAGGACAGCAAGCGCGTGCGCTCCAAGATCGACGGTGGCGGCTGGTAGAGAAAACTCTTGTTCGCAGAACCCCCACCCTTCGCCACAAACAGAAAACGATAACAAAGCGAGCCCTCAGGTGAATCGTCCGCGTAAAGCTCGATCTGCGCAGGCAGGTTGCTGCGCGTGTTCTTCTCTTCAAACATGTCAAGCGGCGAAAGCTGGCTGTAGCGCAGGTTCTTCTCGCGGTAGGCGCAGTAGATGCCGTGCGCCAGTGCCGATTCGTCGCGGGAAAAAATCTTCTCTCGCACGCTTTCTTGTCCGTTGTCTTGCGTGTTTTCAGGCGAGGAAACGCACCATACCCGCGCTCCCTTTTTGCCCATGACCAGGGCTGTTCCTGTATCCTGACACATGGGTAGCAAGCCGCCCGCGGCGATGTTCGCGTTCTTCAGCAAGTCGTAGACGACGAAACGGTCGTTGTCCGAGGCTTCCTTGTCTTGTAAAATCTTCGCAAGCTGCTCCAAATGGCTGCTGCGCAGGAAGTGGTTGATCTCTTGAAACGCTTCGCTTGCCAAATGCGACAAGGCGTGTCTGTCGAGCGTCAATACCTTCTCGCCGTCGAGCGTGCGCTCGGACACCAAGCCCTTCGCCTCTTCCAGCTGACGGTAGACAGTCTTGTCTTCGCCCAG
>JABAAA010000041.1:8706-9045 GCA_014239005.1 Alphaproteobacteria bacterium
TGGGATTGTCTGTGGCATCGAGTTTCCTCTCTCGAAGTCTGCTATCAGTCCGTGCAAAAAAATTCTGTCCGAGATTCCGTCGCGGCGCTTAGAGCAAGGAGTCACGGCGTTTTCGAAGGTTTTTCGTCGTCCTGCGGTGCGTCCTTCGGGCGAAAGGCTAAAACTCTGGCGCTCGTTTTCGTCGCGATGGGTTTTAGATTGCTCTTGTTGCGTTGCTTCGTTGGCGAGGGTTGTTGCGACGGGAGCTGCGTCTCTGTTGATGGTCGGGCAGACTCGAAAGGAGTTTTCGTACCCAACGCGATGCTGCCGTGCCAAGCGGGTGGGGAGTTCTTCGCGATG
>JABAAA010000042.1:0-8651 GCA_014239005.1 Alphaproteobacteria bacterium
GCCACGCGTTCTTTGGCAGCTCAAGATGCCGTGCAAGCAGACCCGAAGTCGTCAACAACAACAAACCCTCGGAGAGGAAATCAAGCCTTCCTACGGGCTTCAAACGCGCCAGCGAAGCAGGCAACAGATGAGGCAGACAAGTGCGCAGACTTCTGTCGGTGCGCGCCGTCAATACCTCGCGCGGCTTGTGAAACAAGTACAGTGCCAAGGGCTGCGCGCACGGCAGAGGCTTGCCGTCCAACGTGATCTTCGCTCCTTCTTCGACATTGTAGGCAGGCGAAGAAAGCTTCTTGCCGTCAATAGCGATGCGGCCGTTAAAGACCATCGCTTCCGCCTCGCGCCTGGAAGCGACGCCGCTCTCAGCGATTCGCTTAGCGATTCTTTTGGCAATTCGCTGGGCAATTCGCTTGGCGGTGCTCGCGGTGCTATGGGCGATGTTCACCTTTCTCGTCGCTGTTGTCGTGCTTTTTGGGAAAGGCACGAAAGGTCACATGCCCCATCTTTCGTCCCTTTCGCGTCTCGCGCTTGGCGTAGAGATGCAACACCGCGTCGGGGTCTTGCAAAAACTTTCGATAGTCGCGCCACGAATCGCCCAGCAGGTTCACCATGCGCGCGGGCAGGACAGGTTCCGTTGCTGCCAAGGGCCAGTCCAAGAGCGCTCGCAGCAGCTGTTCAAACTGACTCGTCGGAGCTGCGTCCAGCGTCCAGTGTCCCGAATTGTGCGGTCTGGGCGCCATCTCGTTCGCCAGCACCTCGCCCTCGCGCGTGAGAAAAAACTCGACCGCAAGCAAGCCCACCACATCCAACTTTTCTGTTAAGGCGCGCGTCCAATGTTGCGCACGCGCAAGGCGGGAGGCTGTCAGCTTTGCGGGAACGCGGCTCTCGCGCAAAATGCCGTCTTCGTGCATGTTTTCGCTCGGCGGAAAGAGGACGCACTCACCGCGCTCTTTTCGCGCTGCAATCAGCGAAAACTCCGATGCCAATATCGCTTTTTTCTCGACGATGGCACGCTGCTCGGTTTTTCCTGCTGCCACCTCCTTCCATGCTTCTTCGACCTGCCCCTGCTCGACGATCTCGCGCTGTCCTTTGCCGTCGTAACCGCCGTGCGCACGTTTCAGCACGACGGGCAGTTCGAGTTTTTCTATGGCGCGCGTCAGCTCTTCGAGCGAGGAGACAGCTTGCCACGCCACGCTTGGTACGGAGCATTCGGCGAACAGGGTTTTTTCGCGGATGCGGTCTTGGGCGCAAGCGAAGACGGCAGCCGAGGGGCATAGTTTCGTGTGTGCTTCGATCGTCGTCAGTGCGGAGGCAGGGACGTTTTCGAATTCGCAAGTGACGACATCGCAACGTTTGGCGAATCGTTTGAGCATGGTCTCGTCGTCGTATTCGGCGCGGAAGACGACTTGCGCCGTTTCAAAGGCGGGGGCGAGGGGTTCGGGGGCGAAGACGGCGACTTTCAGTCCCAGCCTTGTTGCGGCTTGGGCGGTCATGCGCGCGAGCTGCCCGCCTCCGACAATGCCGACGAGAGCCGTCATGACGATCCTCGTCCCGCGCCCCTTTGAGGGCTAGGAGCGGGCAGCAAGGCTCGCGGGGTCTTCGGCGGGGGAGTCAGGGGAGCCGTTGAAGCGAGGAGGATTGAGGGGATGCTTGTCGGTGGGCGTGAGCGGAACTTGTTCGGTCTGCTCCGTGCGAAAGTGTCTTAGACGTTCTTTCAGTGTCGAATCGCTGCCTGCCAAAACGGCGACGGCGAACAGCGCGGCGTTGGCGGCGCCATTGATCGAGAGGGTTGCAACCGGCACGCCGCGAGGCATTTGCATCATCGAAAGCAACGAGTCGATCCCTTCCCAAGCATCGCTTTTGATCGGCACGCCGAAGACGGGCAACAGCGTTTCGGCGGCCAGCATGCCGGGGAGGTGCGCAGCCCCTCCTGCGCCGGCGACGATGGCTCGGATGCCGCGCTGTTCGGCGGAGCGTGCGTAATCACGCAATCGTTCGGGGGTACGGTGCGCCGAGAGGATGCGTTCTTCGTGTGGCACGGAGAACCGCGCTAGCATCTCGACCGCGTCTTTCATGATGGGGTAGTCCGATTGACTTCCCATGACGACAGCAACTTGAGGCGTTTCGTTCTTCATAGAAGACAACAACTCTTAAAGGTATTCCCAAGGTATTCCCGATGTTCTTTGGCATCGACAGAGCAGACTTGCACAAAACTTGGAAGCCATAAGAGACAAGCCAAAGAGACAAGCCAAGCCATGCCGACATTGTACTCTTGCAAGAAGGATCCTTGCAAGGAACAAGAATCCAAAACTCGTCGCAAACCCGTCGCTTGTTCGGAAAGAAAGTCCCTGCACTCACAGCAACGCGTGTGCTCTCGCCAGCATCTCCTCCAAGCGCGATGCCGTCCTCTTAAACTCCTTTGCATGACTCTCGCCCCCATACAGCGCACGCGGCGACGCCGCAACCGAATGACACAGCACAATCGCACGACGTTCGTAAAACAAATCCACCAATCGCATGAAACGCTTCGCAGCGTTGCGCTGCCCCTCGTCCAACACAGGAAACTCCGCCAACAACAACACATCACAACAGCCCAGCAAAACATTGTAATCCCGAACGCCACGCGCACGTTGACACAAATCGGCAAAACTACACCACACGACATTTTTGGAAACTCCCTTCGCTCGCAGCTTGTCAGACGGTACGCCCGTGCGAATCAACAATATCGGACGACCCTCGCACGCCAAAAATTGATTTTCGAATTGATTTTCGAGCTGATTCCCAAGCTGATTTTCGGATTGTTGTTTGCCTCCCACCTCGACAAAACGCACGAAGGTCTCCGACATGCGTTTCTCCCCCTTTTTTCCGCGAAACCACAAGTCTTTGCCCTGCTTCGCCAACGCCAACGATCGGTAGTCCACCTTGCTGCACACTTGCTTCGAGACGACCGCTTCGCGCAGCAGTTTCAGAAAAGGAAGGAAGTTGTCGCGCTTGAAGCCGTCCTTGTACAGGTCGTCAGGGGCGAAGTTGGAGGTTGCAACTAGTACCACCTCGTGTTGCACCAGCTTTGCAAACAAACGCCCCAACAGCATGGCGTCCGCGATGTCCTCGACGACCAGCTCGTCGAAACAGAGCAAGCGGCTTTCTTTGGCAACCCTCCCAGCCAGACGCGCGACAGGATCGCGCACCGCGCTGCGGTTGAGCCGATCGATGTCGGCATGCATCGCTTGCATGAAAGGGAGGAAATGCGTGCGACGGCGCGTCATGGAGGCAAGCGCGGACGAAGCCGCGATGCTTTCGACAAACATGTCCATCAGCATGCTCTTGCCGCTGCCAGGGCTACCCCACAGATAGATTCCGCGCAACTTCTCGTCGCGTTCCTTGCGAAAGGAGAAGAAACGACGCCCCTCGTACGATTTGACCAACCGCTCTTGCAGGTGATCCAACGCGCGGGCGACTTGCGCTTGCGCAAGATCGGGTTGCAACGCGCCTCGTGCCACTTGTCGCTGCAAGACGGCGCTGACGCTTGGGTTCAAGGGCGACTTTTTACGCGAAGGGGTCGCGGACAAGAATCACATCCTCGCGCTTCGGACTGGTCGAGAGCATGGTGACCGGACGCGCGATCAACTCTTCGATGCGCCGCACATACTTGATCGCTTGCGCAGGCAGGTCTGCCCATCGTCGCGCACCCTTCGTCGACGCACGCCATCCCTCCATCGTCTCGAAGACGGGCTCACAGCGTGCTTGCAGGAAAGGATGCGGCGGCAGACGCGTCCAAGTCTCGCCGTCGATGCGATATTCGGTGCAAACCTTGATTTCGTCGAAGTCGTCCAGCACATCCATCTTCGTCAGTGCGATCCCGTCGATGCCGCCGACGATGCCCGCCTGTCGCACCAACACCGCATCGAACCATCCGCAACGTCGCTTGCGTTGCGTCACAGTGCCGAACTCGTTGCCGCGCGCACCCAAACGCTCGCCCATGGCGTTGTTCTGCTCGCTGGGAAAAGGTCCCAGCCCGACGCGCGTCGTGTAGGACTTGGTGATGCCCAACACGAAGCCCAGGCGTGCAGCAGCAACCCCGCTGCTGCAAGCCGCTTGCGCCGGCAAGGTCTGCGACGAGGTCACATAGGGAAAGGTGCCGTGGTCGAGATCGAGGTGGATGCCTTGCGCACCCTCGAACAAAATGTGCGCGTGCCTTCGATTTTCAAACAGACGCCAAACGGGTTGCGCAAACGGCAAGAGCCGTGCCGCTGCTTGTTCCAAAGGTTCCGCCAGCTCTTGGACGCTCGGTAGCGGAAAGTTTGCCGCGTTCAACAGCGGCGTGTGATGCTCCAACAAGGACCTGATCCGCGTCCGCAGATAGTCCTTGTCGGCAAGGTCGCACAGGCGAAGCCCGCGGCGTGCCGCGCGGTCGGCGTAGGCAGGACCGATGCCGCGCAAGGTCGTGCCGATGCCGCTGCCACTGGTTCGTTCCTGGTGTTGCTCGATCAGACGATGCAGCGGCAGAATCAACGCGGCGTTCTCTGCAATCACAAGGTTTTGCGGAGAAATCGCAATGTCGCGCGCTTGAAGCTCGTCGATCTCTTCCAGCAGCGCCTGCGGATCGATCACGACGCCGCTCGCGATCACCGCGAGCTTGTTCTTGCGCACGATCCCCGAAGGTAGAAGGCGAAGCTTGTAAGTCTCGCCGTCGATCACCAACGTGTGACCCGCGTTGTGACCGCCTTGGAAACGAACGATGATGTCGGCGCGTTCCGAAAGCCAATCGACGATCTTGCCCTTGCCCTCGTCACCCCATTGTGTGCCGACAACGGTCACCGAGCTCATGGCAGCTCTTGCAAACGGTCGTCGCCGCGTAAAATTTGCGAACACGCATGCCCTTTCGCAGCACGCGCGGTTTCGCTCGGCGATTGCTCGCTCAAAGCTTGAACGACGATATCACCCTCGTCGCGATGGCGTCGCACCGCAGCGCGTGTTGCGTCGAAGGCAGCGTAAATCCGTAGGCGACGGGGCGGGGAGGCGACAACTTCGGCGAACGCATCCAGATAGAAAGAGCAACCGCAGGCGGGCTCAGGCGAGTGGTAACTGCCGCCGCGTCCCAACGCGCCACGCGCGCCGCGTCCCACACCATATCCATGTTCATGTCCTTGTTTATGTTCATGTTTATGTTCGGGGGTATGGCACAACAAGGTGAAAGCGAAGGAATCGTGATAGAAAAACCCTCGCGTCTCCAAAGGATCGAGCGTCAGGAAAAGAGAAGCAGGCAGATCGGCAGCATCGATCGTCTGCTCTACCAATTGCCACAGCGCAGACAACCTTGCAAGGCAGGGGTGACGCTCGCTCAACATCTTCAAGGCAGCAAGCGTCGTGCGCGCATCCCCTCTCAGCGCCAGCAGCGCGCGACAAGCTTGTCCCAGCTCCTTGTTGGCAAGCTTGTCTAGCGATTCTTTGTTGCGCACGGCAAAACTTTTGGCGAGCAAATTGCGTTGTTCTTCGTCCAAGTCGTGCGCGTCGCCGATCGTTCTAACGACACTCGGCGTTGCGATCTCGACGATGGGCTGTTCGACGCCGCAGCGGGTCAAGGCGTGGGCTGCCAATGTCAGAATCTCGGCATAGGCGTTCGGCGATTCGGCGCCGAACTGCTCGCATCCCAACTGCGAGAACTGACGATGCGGCTTGCTCGCGCTCGTGCGCGTACGAAGGCTGGTGCCTGCGTAAGACAAGCGCAAGGGGCGCGTTTCTCCGCTCAAGCGCGTCGCTGCCAGTCGCGCCGCTTGCATCGTCATGTCGCAGCGAATCGCCATCATGCGCATGCTCGCCGAATCGACGACACGAAAGCAATGCTCGCGTTGCGCCCGTTGCGCGTCGATCAGCGAATCTTCGTATTCGACCAGCGAAGGTGCGACGCGTCGATAGCCAAAGCTTTCGAGTAGCGACAAGAGGGTTTGCTCCAAGGCTTGTTCGCGTTCGACCTGATCTTCGAGCAGGTCGTAGAAACCTTCAGGCAACAAGGCTTCGACCTAAAGCGAGCGCAGATTTTCGCCAGGCACGGCGTAGGCTTGAATGCGCGCCGTCAGCGGTGCGCAGAAGAGGAGGATTTGCACGACCAGCGTCAATATTTCGGGAAGTGTCGTCTCCTCGATCTTGCCTTCCAGCGTGCCTTCGCACACAAGGCAGATCATTTGGCGCGGCGTGACATGGTAGCGTGCAGGAAAAATGTTCGTTGCAGCTTCAGCGTTCGCCTCCTCGATCATCGCAAGCGTCTTGTGACGACGCAAACTGCCCGATTCCACCGAATAGGCGACATAACCCACAAACCCGAACAAACGAAGACGGGCATTGTGGTGTCGTTCGAGTATGTAACTCGCGCGGTTGTGAAAAAAGCCGAACAGCGAGGGCTGACGCACCACGATCTGACCATAAGTGTTCGCGCGTACGGCTTGGAGAAGCGAAAACACATCGCCGAGCGGGCGAGAAGCGGGAGGATCGACAACCAAAGACGACACGAAAAAAGCCTCGCACAAGAAGAACGCGACCCCTACTCTAGCAACGGAAGCAGCCTGTTTTCAAGAGATTTGAGATCGACATCAGAGTCGCCGAACAAGGCTTTCGCTTCAAGCAGCTGTTGGCGGATATGACGCTTGTCGTTCTCGTCTAACGGCGAGGAAAGCAAAATGGCGATGGAGGCAGCAAGCCATGCTTTTTGCTCCTTCAGCGCACCATGCTCTGCCTCCGCTTGCTCCAGCGCAGCGCGCGCACTCTCGTTGTTGCCGAGCGTGCGTTCCGCGCGTGCCAAGCGCAACCAAGCGTCAGGCGCACCGCCGTTGCGGTACAGCTTTGTCGAAAGAGACGCCACCATCGCGCGAATACGTTCCGCACGCTCTTCGGGGGTAAGCGCGGCGAAGGTTTCTCTTGCCGCTCGCGCCGCCGCATCGACATCTCGTTCCTTTTGCAGCGCGACAGAGCGTTCTTGCAAAGGATGGTCGGGAAGCCAAATATGACCTAGATGCGCGTACAATGCCAACGAACCGCCCGACAAAAAAAGTCCCAAACAGATCACAGGCATCCGTCTTTTTCCTTTCGGCAAGGCGACGGCGAGCGAGCAGAGCAGCAGCAGGTTGGTGCATAGGAAAAACAAGAACACAGACTTCATACGAAAATCCTCGTCGTCGGGGGCGCGAAAGGGTTGGCGTTGACGCGAGCCAAAGCCGACGGAAGAGGATCAGCGAGGGCGTCGGTACGCATTGTTGCGCACATAGGCGTACAACACGCCGAGGACGACGAGCGCGCACAACAGAGGGGCGAGCCATAGCAGGGCTGCCGAATTGAAACGCGGTTTCAGCAGGACTCCTTCGCCGTAGCGTTCGACCAACCACGCGATCGCTTCTTCTTCGCTTTTGCCGGAAGCGATTTGTTTGCGCAACTCGTCTCGAAGAATGCGGCTGAGCGGTGCTTCCGATTCCGAGATGGGTTGCGCAGGACAGACGGGACAGCGAACTTGCCGATAGAGCGATTGCAGACGGTGATCGAGCGTTTCCTCCGCATTGTCGCCTCGTGCGTTTGTGACGCCTGTCGCAGACAGAACGACGAGCGCGACCGTCAGGCGCAGAGCAGGGAGGACGAGAATTTTGAAGGTTGAGGAAAGAGTTTTCACGCCGTACGGGCTGAAGAAGGGGTTTGCAAACGGGTTCAAGAGTCGAAGTCGACCTTGATCGCTTCCAACCCCTTGTTGAGGCTTTCGCGCGTCAGGGGTCCTGTGTGGACGAAGCGAATTACTCCTGATCGGTCCAAGAAGAAGGTTTCGGGAATTCCTGCGATGCCCCATTCGATGCCCGCCTTGCTGTCGGCATCGATGCCGACGAGAAAGAAAGGATTGCCGTGCCGACGCAGCCACGCTTGCGTTTTGTCGCTGCTGTCGCGCCATGCGATCCCGAATACGCGCACTTGGCTGTTGTTGGAAATCTCTACTAGCAGAGGATGTTCGGCAAGGCAGGGTTGGCACCAGCTCGCGAAGAAGTTCACGATCACGGGCAAGCCTTGCGAAACGAGCACGGCGTCGCTCATCACTGCCATGTTGGTCGCGCTCTCTTCGGCGAGCGCGGGGATGCGAAAGCGCGGTGTTGCGCGCATGCGGCTTTCGGTCAGGCTGCGAATCGCCATCATCTTCTTGCCTTCCGTCAGTTCGGGCAGGAAGAAGTAGCCCAGACAGCCCACGACAGCGACGAAAGCCAACAGGGGAATAAGAGAAAATCTCATCGGCGACGGGCTCGGCGGGGGAAGCGGAGGGACAGTAACAGAGGGGACAGCAAGGAGAGAACGCCGCCCAAAACCATGACGAGCGATCCTATCCAAACCCAAGTCATCAAGGGCTTGCCTTGCACACGCACCGAAAGCGTTCCGCTTGAAACGTCGGGCGCATCCTCTTCGTGCGACATTGTGACATAAATATCGCGCAAAAGCGAGCGATCGATCGCAGCTTCCGTCGTCTCCAAGCCGCGCGGAGGATACACGCGACGCGAAGGCAAAAGCGGCGCGCGTTCAGAGTCCGCAAAGGCGAAACGCGCACCACGCTCGAAGTAGTTGGGACCTTTTCGCGCAAACACTTCGCGTAACTCCAAAGACTCGGAGAAAAGAGGTCCCGCAAGCGCCTGTCT
>JABAAA010000042.1:8661-8998 GCA_014239005.1 Alphaproteobacteria bacterium
CATCGTGCGAAACTTCTCCACATCGACAAGGCTTGCCCCCGCAATCGCGATCACCAACACGCCGACACCCCCGTGCGCAAGCGCGCTGCCGCGCGCATCTTTTGCTGATTTTGTCTTCAAGGCGCCCAGCAACGCCCATGCTCCCAAGGCGGCTGCTATCGCTGCCGTCGCGCTCGTGCGGCTGGCAAGAAAAAACGCCACTCCGAAGCCGCAAGCGACGGGCGCGAGGCGAAGAGTGTGCCGTCGAATTCGCGCGCTAGAGCTGCCTCCCCAGCCCAAGGCGGGCAAAAGTCCCAAGACGACCAGCACGACAAGAAAAAACGGAGAAAGTACCGCG
>JABAAA010000043.1 GCA_014239005.1 Alphaproteobacteria bacterium
GCTCGCGCAGCGTAGATCGCCGCTGTCAACCCTGCAGGACCAGAGCCCAAAATCAACACAGAGCAACGCACGACATCGCCAGAAATATCGCCAGCAACATCACCGCGATCAGCCGAGGCGGAAAGAGCGGAAGTCGTCATGCTCGTTTTCCTGAGCGTTTTGCAGGGGCGGAGGAACTAGGCTCGTCGGGCAGAAAAACGCCCGCCTGACCCTCGGCGAGAATCGTGCGACGGCTCGAGCGCGCTCGCTCGAAAAAGGTGACCAGCTGCTCGCTCCTTCCTTTCGCCACGGCTCCTTCGATCGCATCCAGCGCGGCGCGAAACTGCTTCAACGCACGCCTCAGCTCTTGCGGGTTGGCGAAGAAGACATCGTGCCACATCTTCGGCGACGAGGCGGCGATACGCGTGAAGTCTCGAAAGCCCCCGGCAGAGAGCTTGGCAAGATCGCTCTGACGATGAGGACTCTCCCGTGCAGCGAGAACGAGCGCATAGGCGATCGCGTGCGGCAGGTGCGAGGTGAGCGCAAGAATCGAATCGTGTTGTTCGGCTGAAAACGTCAGGACGCGCGCTCCCACCTTCCGCCACAGCCCCTTGACAAGACGCACGCCACCAGGAGTGGAGCGTTCGACAGGCGTGATGATCGCGTATCGATTGCGAAAAAGGTTGGCTCGTGCGTTCTCGACTCCCGAATGCTCGGTGCCCGCGACGGGGTGTGCAGGCACACACACGGCGTGTGGCGGCAGCAACTTGGAGAATTGGCGGCAAACGCTGCCCTTGACCGAGCCCACATCGCTGACGACAGTACGGGCAGGAAGAATGGGAGCGATCGCTTTCAACAGATCGGGATACGCGCCGAGCGGAGTTGCAAGAACGAGCAGATCGGAACAGCGAACAGCTTCTTCAAGAGAGCCCGCGACGCAGCAGGAGGGAAAAAGCGAACCCAGCTTGTCGCGCGTCCGACGACTGCTGTCGTAGAGCGTCAGCGTTCTACAAGCTCGGCTAGCGACAAGGTCGTGAGCCAACGAACCGCCGATATGTCCAACACCGACGATGCCGATGTTCCCCACAAGGGGAGACTGCGGCTCAGGCATGATCGTCAGGAAGAGCGTCAGCAAAATCGCGACGATCAAAAGACACGGAAAACAAGGCATCCATTTCTTGGGGCGTGCCGACAGTGACGCGGAGCGCGTGCGGCAAGCCGTTCTGCACGCAGCGCCTTACCAGAACCCCCGCCTCTTCCCATCGTCGATAGAGAACTCGCGCACGCACCTCGTCGCCGCAGTCCAAGAGCAGGAAGTTCGCGTGCGATTCCAAAGGACGCAACCCCGCCCCTCGCGCCCATTGGAAAAGCCTAGAGCCCTCTCGAACATTGCCTTCGCGCGAACGCAACACATGCTGCCTGTCCTTCAAGGCGGCACTCGCGGCAACGAGCGCCGCCGTGTTGACGCTGAAAGGCAGCCGCAAGCTCTTCAAGGCAGCGACAAGCTTGCTGTTGCCGACAGCCCATCCCAGCCGTAGCGCCGCGAGCCCGTGCACTTTGGAAAAGGTACGCAGCATCACCACCGATTCGTCACGACAAGCCATCGCAAGACCGCTGTCGTAACGCGCACTTTGGACATACTCCGCGTAGGCAGAATCCACCACTAGCAGCACAGAGCGCGGCAATGCCTCACGCAACGTTTCCAACGTCGACCTGTCCTCCATGCGTCCGGTTGGGTTGTCGGGGTTGGCGAGAAAAAACAGACGCGTGTTTTCGTCGCACAGCGCAGCGCAACTCTCCACCGACAAGGCGTACGAAGGGGCTGGGCGCGGCACTTCGCGCACCTCACCGTCGTGCGCGCGCACCGCCATGGCGTAGAGCGGAAAGGTGTGCGAGCAGACGACGGCGTTCAAGCCGCGTTCGATCGTGGCGTGCACAAGCAAGCCGATCAGCTCGTCCGAGCCGTTGCCGAGCAGCACCTGTTCGTGCGTAGGCGAACACCCCTCGTGTTGTTCACAAAATGTTGCCAACTCGGCGGACAGAGATTCGTGGAGTGCAACGTCGCCGTAGCGATGCAACGCTCCTTGCTCTGCGTAGCGCACGAACGCACGTTGCACATCAGGCGAGCAGCCGTAGGGATTTTCATTGGCAGAAAGAACGGCGCGGAGCTCCTTGCTCTCGTCTGCCAACCGATGACGTCCCGCCTGATAGCGCGGAAGACGAGCAACGACGCCACGCAGGCGGGGTGCACTCGCGAGGGCTTGTGGCGCGGGGGTTGTCGAGGCAGGGTTCACGACAGAATCAGGAATCGTCGCAACCCCGTTGCGCTTGCGCAGGAGAGAGGGTTGTCCAGTCGTCGTGCGTCGAGCCGATGTGGCGCGCCTCACCCCACGCCGAGAGCGATGTTGTCAATGCAGCGCTTGTCAGAGGGCTTGCCTCGTCGCAACAGACGAGAATTGTCTTTTCGTGCTGTCCCAGCACAGCAGGTTTGGTATCCGCCACTCCGTCGAGCGAGCGCAGATTTTGTTCCCTCTCAGCATGAGGCGTATCGGCTTGTGCCTCGTCGAGGTTGACGAGGAAGAACTTGTGCGCAGCTCGCTCGTCGAGGAAAGAGCTCGGCAATCTTCCCAGCAGCAAGACGCGCCCCGTCCTGTCCCGGTCAGGCAGCGCGCGGCTCGGCAGCGCCTGCAAGATTCGCGGCGCGTGCGTGCTGAACAGATAACGCCACCACGGAGCCCGTTCCTCTTCTATCTGCAAGGGGCTCGTCGCTTGCAGGCTGACGAGCGCAAAGGCGTTCGCTTCCTGCGAGAGGGTGGCGATGACCTCGCCTTGCGTCGCTTGCGGCAGCAGGGTGATGTGCGGCGAGAAGCAGGCGCCGAGCGCGACCAGACTCAGGGAGTCGTCTTTTTGGTACGAGATGGCGTAGGGTCTTTGGGCGAAGGCGGTTGCGCTCATCAGCTGTCGCCACAGCTGTACGACAAGGGAGTCGGGCAGCTCTTGGTTGCGGCAGCGTGCGAGCAGGTGCGTGAGAATACGATGTTCGCGCTGCGGTCGTAGTGCGGGCAAGGCGGAGGCGGAGAGCGTGCTTGCAATGCTTCCTTCGAGGGGTTTGTCCTTGGCGAAGGATCGAGCCAGTACGAAACGCTCTTCCAGCAAGTCGAGGATGCGTTGGTCGAGCGCGTCGATGTGGCGGCGCAACTCTTCCAAGGTTGAAACGACGGAGCTCTTGTTCATGGCACGGGTTGGGCGGCGATGTTGTAGCTCGGCGCGCGTCGTGTTGCGGATTGTGCGAGGGCTTTGGGGATGAACTTTGCCACGTAGGTGCCTGCGCGAGCGAGCACGGCTTGGAGGCGCACGCGCAGTTCTCGCGCTTCGGGGTTGAGTGCGCCGTTCGTCTCGTCGAGGTAGAGTGCGCGATTGATCTCGATTTGCAAGGCTTCGCGTCGCGCGTTCTTGTTGGCGTAAGCTGCGATGAGGTGGGCGCCTTGATAGGGTTCGTTGAGGGCGACGGAGAACCCTTCTTGTTGGAAGGCGTGTTGCAGGCATTGTCGCCAGGCGAGCGAGCAGCTTTCGCCCTTGCGATCGCCGAGGACGATGTCGGCGCCGCCGCGTCCGACGGCAGAGGCGGGCATGGAGTGTGCGTTCAGATGGAAGACGCATCCGAACTCTCCTTGCAGACGATCGTAGAGCCCTTTGAGCGTACGGTGGTAGGGCTGCCAGTAGTTTTCTGTTCTGCTGCGCACTTCTGCGTCGGAGAGTTTGCGGTCGTAGAGTGGCACTCCGGGCGGACAGAAGCGCCAGATCAGTCCGTATCCTTGGCGGGTTTTTTCGCTGGGAGCGAGCTTCGGGCGGCGTTTCCCTTCTTCGATGTGCAAGATATGGGGGTCTAGATCGTCGTCGGCGCGGTTGGGATCGATGTAGCTGCGCGGAAAGTGTGCTTGCAAAAAGTAGGCGCCGCAGCGCGGACTGCCTTCAAACAGCCAGTCGACATGCCTGTCTTCGGCGCGCTCTAGGAGCGGTCGCGGTGCGAGCGCGCGGAAGTCTTCGGGATAGTCGCGCCCGCTGTGCGGCGAGTCGACGATCAGAGGCAGGGCTTGCTCGGTGGTGGGGGCGGTCAGCGTCAGTACGGAGGGAATGTGAAGCATGGTCGAATGCTGTGGTGAGTAGCCGAGAGGGCGAGAGGGCGAGTATGGTCGAGGCTTGTATAGCCTAGAGCAGATTCTCTGCATCATCAAGGGGGGGCGTTGTCTTGCGGGATGGCTTGGGCTATAGTGACTTGCGAGCGGGGGGAAATATGGGGGGGAAGCGAATTTTACGGAGGTAGAGCATGTCTGATATCGAGAAGAAGCTGGGGGATTTGGGAATTGTGGTGCCTGACGCGCCTCTTCCTGCGGCGAACTATGTGCCTTTTGTGAAGGCAGGGGGCTTGTTGTTTGTTTCCGGTCAGTTGCCGATGGAGGGGGGCGAGATTGCGGTTCGCGGCAAGCTTGGGGGCGAGGTTTCGTTGGAGGAGGGAGTGCGAGCGGCGCGTCTTTGTGCGATCAATGTGCTGGCGGTGGCGAAGACGGCGTTGGGGGGCGATTGGGAGAAGATTCGATTGTTGGTGAAGGTTGGGGGCTTTGTTTCGTGCGTCCCTGAGTTTACGAAGCATCCTCTCGTTGTTAACGGCGCGTCGGACTTGTTGGCGGAGGTGTTGGGCGATCGCGGCAGGCATGCTCGTTTTGCGGTGGGCGCGCCTTCGTTGCCGCTGGATGTTGCCGTCGAGGTCGAGGCGATCTTCGCGGTGCAAAGCTAACATGCCTTATCCGTGGCTTTTTTATATTGTGCTTGAAGATGCTTAAGTTGGAAAGCGCAACGCCGAGCTGTAGGCTGTTGACGGTGTTTTTGCTGGGAGTGAATCGACGATTCTGCCAGCAGAGAAAGTTTTGGTGTTAAGAGTTTGGGGCTCGTTACCATGAAATCCTTGCCACCCAATCGTATTTACAGAGGGGATTGTAAGTTGATTCTGAAAGACTTGATCCAAGAAGGGATCAAGGCAGATTTGATTTATCTTGACCCTCCGTTCAACAGCAATCGTGTTTATAATATGATTTTCAATGGCGGTGGTTTGTCCGCTCAACAGAAAGCTTTTCATGATATGTGGAATTTCACAGAAAGAGCTCGTCAATTAACTTTCGAGTTCACAAAAACTATTGATCAGCTCAACGATATTCCGACATCGTTTAAAGAATTTATTAAAGCATGGGTAAAAATTTTAGAAGCAGGTAGCACAGAAGACAGAAAGCTATTAAACTATTTGATGTATATGACAGAAAGGCTTGTTTTAATGAAACGTTTTCTTGCTCCCCGAGGAACGATTATGTTGCATTGTGATCCAACAGCCAGTCATTACATAAAAGTTATTATGGATGGTATTTTCGGTAACTTTATTAATGAAATAATATGGTATTATCCTAACGCTTCGAGAGGTAAAAAAATGCTTGCGAAGTCTCATGATGTTATTTTGTGGTACAGTAACGATAAAATCTTTAATTTTAACAGAGATGATATTCTTGTTCCATATGAAAGTGGCATGACAGAATGGCGCTATACAAAAGGAGGGCAAGCAGGAAAAGATATGCCTAAAGGCAAAACTCCAGATGATATAATAAAGATACCTTCTATCAATCCAATGTCAAAAGAACGCAGGGGATATGAAACTCAAAAGCCACAAGAATTGTTAGAGTTTTTAGTTAAAATGGCTTGTCCTAACAATGGATTGGTTGTTGATCCTTTTTGCGGTTGCGGTACAACAATTGCTGCCGCGATTGTGCTGAAAAGAAATTGGATAGGTGTAGATATTAGCGGAGATGCAGTGAATGAAATATGTGATCGTATTGGAGAAATGAAAGATATTCATTTAAGAGACAACTGTAAATTTAATGTTATCGAAAGCAATCCAGAAACAAAACGGGAATACAATAGGCTTAATCCATTCGAGAAACAGGATTGGCTTATTCGTAAAATCAACGGTTTTCCCAATCCTAGAAAAAGCGGTGACAGCGGAGTTGACGGAGAGAAAACTATCCATTTAGGTGGAGATCAATGGGGTAAAATGATTTTTAGTGTTAAAACTGGAAAACAGTCGAGTCCTGTACTAATCCGCGAGCTGCGCGGAACAATGGCGCAAGAGAAAGCGGAGATGGGCGGACTTATACTTGATGTTGAGCCTAGTAAAGAAATGGAAGAAAAGGCAAGGGCAGCAGGAATCTTGAATTACAAATTAAAAACATCTTCTGGAATTGCAGAGCAAAGTTTTGAACGAATACAAATTTTAACATCCCAAGAAATCATTGATGGAAAATATTTCATTCATCCACCTACTTTGGCGCAAAAAAAGCAAGAGCAAAGACATTCAGGAAATTTGTTATGATGACGCCATCATCTATTTTAAAAGAACTTACCCCCTTCTTCATCGTGCAATGCCGATGCCAATACAAAATTTTATAACTTATGCATTATGATTAACAAGAAAGACCACAACTTTTATTTTGCAGCCAGCCTGCCTTCTTGTCGGAAGCAGAGTGGGTAGAGGGAGGATACGCAATGGCTATACACATTAAACCAACCGTCAAATACCTCAACGACTTGAGGAAAGTCAACCCGCACCTTACAAAATTGGTTAAAGAAAACTGCATTGAATCGGCTTTATACAAAAAAATACTCAGTGTGTCCCTTGATGGTCAGGATCGTGTCTCTTCAGCAAAAATTTCTAAAGAAAGAGGACACGATGGAATGTTTTCACTAACCCTACCAAAAATAATTTTTTATAAAATAAAAAATTATTTTACAGAACGCGCTTGCAAGCGAGCTGTAAAAAAGTATCTCTTGAAAAATGAGGAAATGTGGGCTGCCGTTCGCAAAGCCCTCCACCCAAACAACACGCTCGAAAACGTCGGTCGTGTAATAGAAGGACTTGTCGACCAAGAGAAGAAAGCGCATAAAATAAAAACGCGCAAACGCATGAAAGAAACCGATCCCCTCATGAAAAAATTAATTTAACAAAATCTCCAACTCCGTAATTCTAACCTTTCCGCGCGATGCCTTCTCCCTCGCTCGCCTCCTATGTCAACCCGATGCCGACGAACGACGGCGATGCCCCTGCCGTCGAGCCGCCCATGCGCGAAGTCTCCCTGCCCTTTCCAACGCCCCCCTACTGCGGCGACTTCGCCATCCACATCCGCCGAGACGGAACATGGTGCTATCAACACTCCCCCATACGAAGACAAGCACTCTGTCGCCTCTTCGCCTCCGTCCTACACAAAGACGCCGACGGAAAACACTGGCTCGTCACTCCCGCAGAACGAGGCAGAATCACCGTCGAACTCGCTCCGTTTCTCGTCGTGCAATGCCAAAGGCAAGACGGAGTACTGCGCCTGAAAACAACGCTCGACCAATGGACATCTGTCGACAAGGAGCATCCTTTGTGGATGGAACGCCGAACACCACAAGGGCCGTTGTCGTTATGCTCTAGCTCTCTTCAAGAGAGCCCTTCACAAAACTCCGCACAAAACTCCGCACAAAACCCCGCACAAAACCCCGCACAAAACCCCGCACAAAACCCCGCACAAAACCCCGCCGATCCATGTTCAGAAATGCTACCTTACCTTTGCATCAACCCGCAACGTCGACTCGATGCTTTGGTGTCTCGCTCTGTCTTCTACGAGATCGCCGAACGCGCAGAATACGACGAGCGAGAAAACCTTTTCTTCGTACGTAGCGGGGAGGATCGTTTCGCGTTGACTGCCTCCGATCCGCCCTCTGACGACTAGGCGGGCTGCCATCGCTGCTGAAGAACCCGTCCAGTTTTCGTTGAGCGACGCAGATTTTCTGCACGCTCCTTTCTTCCAAGAAGTCGTCTCCGCCTTGCAAGGTGAGACGAAAGCGAAGGGACTTGTTCGTTTTGTGGGCGGCGCGGTTCGGAATGCTCTTTTGGGACTTGCATGCAAGGATGTCGATTTGGCAACTTCTTTGCCGCCGGAAGCGGTGGTCGAGCGCTTGGAAGCGCGGGGTTTGCGTGTGGTTCCGACGGGCTGGGCGCACGGGACGGTTCGGGTTGTGGGGCGGAGTCTTTCTGAGGGAGGGGAGAGGGAGAGTTGCGAGATCACGACTCTACGACGTGATGTTGAAACGGATGGGCGTCATGCTCGCGTTGCATTTACCGACGACTGGGCGGAGGATGCGTTTCGTCGAGATTTCACGGTGAATGCTTTGTCGTTCGATCCTGTTTCTGGGAGGGGTTGGGATTATGTCGGCGGATTGGCGGATTTGCGCTCTTGTCGGTTGCGATTTATCGGGGTTGCTTCGGCTCGGATCGTGGAGGATTATTTGCGTATCTTGCGATTGTTTCGTTTTGTTTCGCAGTATCCTTGTTTTGTTGCGGAGGAGGGTGATTTGCGTGCTTGTTGCGAGCATCAGGGGGGATTGTCTGGATTGTCTGGGGAACGTATTTCGAGCGAGTTGTTGTTGTTGTTGGGAGGTGAGGATCCTTGTGGAGCGTTGCGATTGATGGGTGATTGGAGAATCGGTGCGGTTGAGGGGTGGTTGTTTTCGGAGCAAGTTTTGGGAATTTTGGAGCGGATGATCGCGTTTGAGCAAAATTTGGGGTGCGAGGATGCGTTTCGCCGTCTGCTGTTGCTGGTGGCGCTGGCAGGAGGGGGGGAGGATTTCAGAAAAAAATTGACGGACAGATTGGTCTTTGCGACTGCTCTACGAAAACGACTCGTTTCGCTTGAAAAATCTTTGGAGAGTGAGATTGATTTTTACAAAAATAATTCTCAAACGTCGTAGGTTACAGAGAAGATACCGACATTTCAATCATGGGGTAGGGAAACGGCGACAAGTTTCGCATAACCTTTCGTGTAACCCTTTGAAATGATGCGTGTTAGCAAGACGAAGTCTTAACGTGCTAGTTGTCATTGCGTGCTAGTTGTCAGTTTTTTTGGAGGGTAG
>JABAAA010000044.1 GCA_014239005.1 Alphaproteobacteria bacterium
CCTTCGGAGACATTTTTTGCCTCGCCCTTGCGCGCTGTTTTTGGCGCACCCTTGTTGTTCGACAGATCCAGGGCTGCCGAGAAGAAGCCTGAGACGATCGATTTCAGAAACAAGGTCGGGTTTTCTTCTTGCTCAGCGCGTCGATAGACGGAGGCGGGAATGAGGTGCAACAAGTCGCGCCACTCTCCGTCCAGCTGCGCTTTCAACGTGCCGCGCGCTTCTTCCGCGTCGTAGAGCCTGAGCGAACGAATGCGCAGACGTTTCGCCTGTCGATCGCGGCGGCGCTCGATGGCGACATAGCTTTGCAACAGCTCGAAGAGGGTTGAGTCGCGCTCCCATTCGACGACGCTTTCGGGCAGTGTTTTGTGTGCTGCTCCGCAGGCGAACATTTCAGAACCCAAGCGCGGCAGTGTTCGGAAAAAACGCGCCGTGTGGCGAGCCTGTTCCAGCCACAGCAGGTTTTCGCGCAGTGCTGTTGCGCTCTGTTCGCCTTGTGTGTTTTCGTCCTTGTCGCGTGGCAGCAGCAAGCGTGCTTTCATGCGCGCGAGATGGGTTGCCATCACCAAGTATTCGGCTTTGACGGCGAGGTGTAAGCGTGTGGCTTGTGCGACGAAGTCGAGGTATTGCTGTGCGAGCGTTGTCATGGAGATGTGTTTCAGGTCGACGCGTCGTTGTCGCGCCAGCCCGAGCAGGAGGTCGAGCGGCCCTTCGTAGTTACCGAGGGAGAGAATCAGAAGTTCGTCGGGCGCGGGGGAGAAATCGGTCATGAGAACAACGGGAAAAAGGGGGAGGGCGGATTGTACTGGATGAGGGGGCGTTTGGGAAACAGCGTATTGATGCGCCCACACCTAATGCGAAGAGAAGAGCTTCGTATCGACAAAAAGGCGGTCTGCTCCTGCGAAAATTAAGGTCGATTGTTCGCCTCGACTTGCGCAAGCAACCGCTCTGCCTCTTCCTTCTCTTCTTGTCCCGAAGTTTTTTTGCGCCGCGCAGCTAACGCCAAGGCCGCGTCAAGCTTTGCCGACAAGTTGTCAAAATTCTTCGCAGCAAAGGACGCTTCGATCGCCTGAGCGACGGCGCGAATCGTCGAAATCGAACTGCCACAATAAAGAGGCAGATCGCATCCTGCCTCCAAAGATTTGCACGCAAGCTCGCCTTCGCTGCCACAAAGCGCCTTCATGCGAAGGTCGTCGGAAAGCAACAAACCCCGAAAGCCGATCTCGGAACGAACAACATTCTCGATCGTCTTCTTCGACAAGGTCGCAGGCAAGCCGCTGTCAATATCGCTGTAGAGGATGTGGGCGGTCATCATCATCGGCAAGTCGCGCAAGGCACGAAAGCAGGTAAAGTCGCTTTCCGAAAGCTCCCGCCGCGTCGCCTCTACGCGCGGCAGTGCCTTGTGACTGTCGCAGGTCGCACGCCCATGCCCCGGCACATGCTTGACGACAGGAAGAACGCCCGCATCCAGCAAGCCCTCGGCTTGCGCACGCGCCAAGATCGGAATGCGAGTTTGCCCGTCTTCGAGTTTCGATGCAAAAGCCCTGTCGCCGATCACGGAATCCGCCTCCTTCGTCGGCAGGTCGCAGACAGGTGCACAATCGACGGTGATACCCAAATCCGCAAGCTCAAGCCCCATCAGCCACGCGCTCGCTCGGCAAGCGGCAACCGCATCCTCCCTGCCGTGTCGCTGCCAGTAATCGCCGAAGGCACGCGCGCAAGGAAAACCACGCCAGCGCGGCGGACGCAGGCGTTGCACGCATCCTCCCTCCTGATCGATCAGAATCGCCGTGCGGTCTCGTCGCGAGCGCGCGGATGCTGCCTCGTGTAGCGCAGTGCACAGGTCGCGCACTTGCGAGGGCTCGTCGATGTTGTGCGCAAAAAGAATGAAGCCCGACGGCGAGAGCTCTTCAAAACAGATGCGCTCGCTCGTACTCAGACGCGTGGAACGGCAACCGACGATGAGTGGAAGCATCCTTCGTCCTTCTCAATGTGGAGGTTTATGGAAACTAAGGGGGAACTAAGGCGCGATTCGTTTGACAAGACAGCTGCGCGCGCGCGTCTTCAGCTCCCGACAAAGCGCCTCTGCAAGCGACTGCGACTGCGGTCCCAGCAGCAACCGCCAGACGCGTCTGCCGGAGGCAAGCGTCGCCGCGTTGGCGACGTAGTTTTGCGTATACAGCAGTTCCGGCAGCTGGTCGTGCAGCTTTGCCCAAGCCTTGTCCGCAGCAGCACGCGATTCCAGCGCGGCGATTTGCACATACCATGTTCCTGCATTTCCTGAAGCGGAAGCTTTGGGCTTACCAGTTTGCTCGACCGTCGTTTCGCCCGTCGTTGCGACTTGGTCGGCGGAACTATCGTTCGCGGCGGGTTTCTCCTTGTCCGTCTTGTCCGAAAGCGAATCATCGCCGTCATCCTTGTCATCGTTATCGGTGTCCGTCGAGCTATCGTCTTTTTCTTGGGCTTTGTCGGAGGTGACAAGAGAATCCTTTGGAGAATCCTTATCAGTGTCTTTTTGGGTGTTCTGTTTTGGTTGATTTGGCGTTGCGTTGCTTTCTGCTGCGTCTTTTCCGCGCAGCAGGCGGAAGACGCTGGCATTGCTGTTGGGTTCGGGCTTGACCTGCGCTTCTGGGGGGGCTTGCTTTATCGTCCCCTCGGCTTCGATGAGTATGGGCTGCGGCGGTGGGGAGGGAGCGAGCAGTAGGCTGTAGATGACGATCCCCGAAAGGGCAGCAAGACACAGCAACCCTGCGACGAGGGCGACGAAGCCGAAGCCGGACGGTTCTCTTTCGGAAGGTTGGCTTTGGAAGGCGTGTTCTTGCAAGGTTTCTCGTGCGTAGGGGTTGTAGGTGGGGTCAAGCGTCTCTTCTTGTGCCTTTTCTTCCTCGTAGCCTTGCGATGGTTTCGGAGGAACGTCGTCGGGGGGGAGGGTGGTCATGCTGTTTTCATGTCATTTCTTGCGGAGCGGTCACGCCGCAGAGGTTGAGTCCTGTCTCCAGCGTTTTTTGCGCGCTCTTGACGAGTGCAAGGCGCGCTAAAGTTAGGGGAGGGACCGGGGGAGGGGTTAGGGGAGGGGTGTTGAGTTCTGCGGGCAGGATTCGTTTGCTGCGGTCTTTGTTGCCTTCGTTCCACCAAGCGTGCAGCGCTGCTGCCATGTCGCCGATGGCGAATGCGAGGCGATGGGGTTCGAGGGTTTCGGCGGCGGATTGGGTTGTGCGTTCGAAGAGTGCGAGGTTGCGGAGCAGTCTTCGTTCGGCGGCGGTAGCGAGCAGGGAGGGGTTAGCTTTGGCGAGGTCGTTTTCTTCGATGCGGAGTTCTTGAGCGCTGCGCCAGACCGAGCAGCATCGAGCGTGTGCGTATTGAGCGTAGAAGACGGGATTGTCGTGCGATTGTCGGACGGCGGTTTTCAGGTCGAAATCGAGCGGCGCGTCGGTTTTTCGGGTGAGCATGAGGAATCGCACGGCGTCTTTTCCTACGCGCTCCAGGAGCGAGCGCAGGTCGAGGAAGGTGCCGCCGCGCTTCGACATTTTGAGTGTTTTTCCGTCTTCTATGAGGCGCACGATTTGACAGGAGACGACGGCGAGCGTAGGGGCTCTTTCCTTCTTCTCCGCTCCATCATGGCAGGCTTTGAGGGCGGCTTGCAAGCGTAGCGCGTGCCCCGAGTGGTCTGCGCCGAAAATATCGACGAGCTCGTTCGCCCCGCGCTGCAGCTTGTCGAGGTGGTAGGCGAGGTCTACGGCGAAATAGGTGATTTTGCCTGTCGAGGTTTGCAAAACGCGGTTTTCGCTGTCGCCGAAACGTCGGGTTTCCATGATCAAGTGTCGTTGGGCAAGGTCGCTTTTGGGGGCGCGCGCGGCTTTCGGGGCGGGCAGGGTATCGTGTTTGGCGAGTCCTTGTTGTTGCAGGCGTTGCAGCAATCGTTCGACCGCGCCTTTGGCGACGAGCTCGCTTTCGGAGACGAAGCTGTCGAAGCGCACGCCTAGCGCTTGCAGGTCTTGGCGGACGCTTGTCATCGTGTGGTCGCGAGCGAAGGTTTGCAACGGAGCGAGCCAAAGGGAAGGTTCTTGTTGCAGCCACTTGTCGTCGTCGCGTTCGCGGAGTTTTTGCGCGCAGGCTACGAGGTATTGACCTGGATAGAGTCCTTGCGGGGGTTCTTGTGCTTGCAGGGTTGGCTCGAAGAGTTGACGGTATCGCCAGTGTAGCGATCGAGCGAGGGTTGCCATCTGTTCGCCGTGGTCGTTGACGTAGTATTCGCGGCGGATCTTGTGACCTTGTCGTTCGAGGAGGTTGGCGAGAACGTCTCCGACGACGGCGCCGCGCGTGTGTCCGATGTGGAGGGGTCCTGTCGGGTTGGCGGAGACGAACTCGATGTTGATGTTGCGCGGGCTTTTGGGGGGAGTGCGTTCTTCGGGAACGAGCAGGGATTGGAGCAGTTGTCGGAGGGCGAGGGGTGAGAGGGTGAAGTTGATGAATCCTGGGTGGGCGATGGCGGTTTGTTCGATGAAAGGATTTTGCTTGAGGAGGGGTAGGAGGTGTTCGGCGAGGGCGAGTGGCGGGGTGTTGCAGGTTTTCGCGAGGGTGAGGGCTGCGTTGGTCGCGAGGTCGAAGGGAGAGTTGGGGGGGGGAGGATCGATGGCAACGCGCTGGCATTGTTGCGGCGAGAGGGCGAGCTTTTTGTCTGCGAGGATATCCTCGAGAAGGCGGGTGCGCAGGGTACTGATGAGGTCCAAGGAAAAAGAGCAGAAAGAAGAAAACAGAGCAAGAAAAGCTAGAGAATAAAGTTAGAGAATGATGGATGTTAATTGATAAAAACGCAAGATAGTAAAGTTCAAGACAGCAAGGTTAAGATTTGCAAACGTCCTGCTTGCCAGGTCGGCATCGATAGATCTTGCGCGTGCCACCTAAAAGGCACAAGCGCACGCGCAACAGAGAAGATTTGTTACAGACTAGAATGTTTCCCGCCCGTTTCTTCTATTCCCGCAGACAAGATACCTCCGATAGCGTCTCGTACTTTGTAAGCGTAGTTGTCGGTCATACCCGCGATATAGTCTGAAAGTGCACGCGAACCTTTTTTTAGATTGTATCGTTTCCAAAAAAGATTGTTCCAATAATTGGAATTGTCTGGCAAGGAACGAAATAGCCAGCGGACGGTATGCCGCCCTTTCTCTCCTTCCTCGATAACTTTTTGATGGTGATACATAGATGTGTTTAAAAAATCTTTTAGTTTTTTGTTTTTTTCAAATTGTTCTGTTGAAAGATTAACAATGTCTTCGTCATGATTCTGCACACCTGTGATTGAAGATATTTTTTCTTTTTGTATAAGATGCTTTGTTTCCCTAATAGTGTCTTCAATCGTCATGCCTATTAAACTTGAGATAAGCCTGCGTTCCAAGCGTTCCTCGTAGGTTTCATCATTCGGTAATTTGTCCTTGTCAATAGAATCGTGAACCTTCTTAATATGCTCCACCTCGTCGCAAACTTCGGAAAGGGTAATAAGTTGTGCGCGTAAGCCGTCCTCCAAGTCGTGATGGCTGTAAGCGATCTCGTCGGCGACGCAAGCGCATTGCGCCTCCAAGCTTGCGGGCTTGTCAAAGTCGAAGCTCGGCAACATAGATTCTATCGCAGGAAAAAAAGAGATCAATTTTTCCTTGTCGTTTTTCTTTTTCCTTTCGGTCACGCCATGATGTTTTAACAATCCTTCCAATGTTGCTGCGGTCAAGTTCAAGCCGTCAAATTTTTGTCCAATAATTTCTAACTTAGTAACCAAACGCAAAGTTTGTATATTGTGATCAAAGCCGTTCGGATTGCCTCCTTCCTCCCGCATCAGTTTGTCCAGCTCCTCCTCCCCGACATGCCCGAACGGAGGATGCCCCAAGTCGTGCGCCAACGCGATCGCCTCCGTCAAATCCTCGTCAACGCCAATCGCGCGTGCAAGCGAGCGCGCGATCTGCGCCACCTCTAAAGTATGCGTCAGCCTCGTGCGAAAATGGTCGCCCTGCGGCGCAATAAAAACTTGCGTCTTATGCATCAAGCGACGAAACGCACGCGAATAAAGAATACGATCACGATCGCGTTGATAGGCGCTACGCGAACCCTGCCTGCCTCCTTCTTCCTTATAACAACGACGGACAAAAGATCCTTCCAACGGCGTCGCTATCGACGAACGCGACATTTTTACGCTGCTTGGAGGAGGGTGGAAACGTCGATCTTTTCTCGCAAGGCACGCCTGACCTCTATCGCCATCTCGTTGTGATTGACAAACACCCCGCCGACGATTTCGTTTCGCTCGTTGATGACGATCTGCCACCACTTGGAATCCTTTACCGCCCCTCGATTGTAACTTCGGTCGCTGCGCAACGGGCGCGTGCGTCCGAAACAATACAGGTTGAAATCGGGAATTTTCAAAATATACGGCGTGTTGTAAATGTCCAAGTCGATCGATTTTTCGTACCCTAACATGTTGTAGGCAGCAATCTTGCCCATCTCCAAGCCGATGCCCCACAAGCCGCTCGTCGTCCCCCTGCCCCAGCGCGCACAATCACCCGCAGCATAAACACCCTGTCGAGAAGTTTGCATGTGCGCGTTCACCGCAACCGCCCCCTCGTCCATGATCAAATCCGTGTCGCGTAGCAACTGCGTCTGCGGACGGATGCCGATCGAAAACACACACAAATCCGTCTTCCGATCATGACTGTTCTTCAGCTTGACCCCCTCGATGCCGCGCTCGCCGCCCACCACCTCTGTGACCTCCTCTTTCAGCAACACCTCGATGTCGTTCTTCGTCAGAAACTCACGCAGAATCTCGGCGGAAATTTGGTCTCCCTGCCGCTCGATCAAATAGGGATGACGATGGACAAGCGTCGTTTGCAACCCCAACCGCCTCAAGGTGAGCGCGATCTCGACGCCTTGCAAGCCCCCGCCGACCATCACCGCCCGCTTCGCGCGTCGCTCTTGCACCCACCTGCGCATCGCCATCGCCTGATCGGCGCCGCGCATCGTAAACACCCCCGCCGTACCGACTAACGGAGGCATGATCGCACGAGAGCCCAGCGCGAGCAAAAGACGATCGTACTCCAACTCCTCCCCTGTCGACAACATCAGACGCCGCGCATCGATATCCAACTCCGAGACAAAGGTGTTCAGCCAAAGATCGACTTTGTTCTTCTTGAACCACCCCTCGTCCAAAAGCGCCAGAGCGCTCAACCCGCTGCGTCCGTAGATCAGACGACAGAGCCCCATGCGATTGTAAAAACTGTACGGCTCGGAGGCGATCTGCGCAACCTTGCAATAAGGACTGAGCAAGCGCGCAAACTGAACAGCGCTGGAGCCGGCAACGCCGTTGCCGATCACGATCAGACGCAAGTCCTTGTTCTTATCTTGCGCACGCGTTTTCGGAACGACGATATCGGGATCGATGTGTCCCAACGAAAAGGCGCCCGGGCTTGCTCCCGCATCCGCCGCTGTCGGCAGCGCCTTCGCCTTCGCGTGCGAAAGGTTCAAGCTCACCTCGACCCTGCCGCACACCTTCATCGTGCAAGCCATGCGCGCCTTGCCGAGCAGTCCGAGGCGCAAAAGGGTGTTGCGCTCCTCTTCGCCCAACGTCTCGACATTCTCCTCCCCATCCAGCACAACGATCGGATCGGCGCCGCAAATGCCCATGCGACAGCCACTCTCGATCGGAAGTCCCTTCGCCTCCATCGCCTCCAACACGGGTTGATCAGGTTTGACGAGACACAAGGTGTTCGATTGTTCTTCGTAGACCTCGAACCCTCCGTCCTCCTGATCCGCCAAGGATTTTTGCAACCCCGTCAAACTGCCCACACCCACTTGATTCCTCTTCCGCCGCAGCCACAGGAAACGCTTCTCTTGCAGCAGCGAACCGACAAACCAGCCCAACAACAACAGCAGCAATACGACGCGCACGCCTTGTTGATACTCTTCGCCCCAAGCACCCAGCAACGCGCTCGTCTTCGCCCCCGCAGTAAGGACAGGCGACAGCAACTCCAGTATGCCGCCGAAAGCATCGCCGTCGCGAACAAGCTCGGCGCGAAGGTCGGAAATCTCTTGCATGGCGACAAACATCGTCGGCACAGAAAACCAATAAAAGATCGCCAACGTAGTGCATAAGCCCAACAGCGCGATGCGATACCCGCTCAGCGGAAGGTAGGCGAGCAAAAAGAAGTACAAGCCTCCCGACAAGCCCACCGCCAAGAGCAGCGAGCGCAGGTATTGCGCTGTACTCTCTTCGACCAGCCCTCGGTAGGAAAAGAAGCCGAAGACGAGCCCAGGCAGAAACCCCAAGAATGCGTGTCGATGCCAAACGTATCGGTGATTCGGATCTTCAAGGTCTTCGATAAAGGCAGGACGCGGGTTGAAGTCGTAGCAGTTCTTGTGGCATCCGACGCAGGGCTTGCAAAAGGCGTTCGGCACGACGAGCGCAGGCGCCTGTCCGTAGACCTTTTGGATTGGCGCGAGCGGACAGAAGCTGCCGCACCATCCGCTCTTGCCTTTGAACAGGATCCCTCCCAACAAGGCGAGCGCTGCCAAAGTTGCCAGCAGCGCGAGCAAGGCGTGGCTTGCCTTTTCGAACAATAGTGGTCTGGCGGCAACCATCGCTACAAAGGCGAGTCCTGCCAGAGCGAAAGACCATTGTCCCAAAAAAGACGGCAGGCGGGCGGCAAGGGAGAGGCGCAAAATGCGTGGCAGCTGATTGATCGTCGCCAAAGGACACAGGTTGCGCCAAAGCCCTGGCGTCAGCACGAAGCCCAGCGGGGTCAGAGGAACGGCGATGTTCCAAAAGAACGTCGAAGCCCATGCGTGCTCCAACCACAGACAGGCTTCAAAACAATCGTTGCAAAGGATAGCACACATGCTGTAGGATCTTC
>JABAAA010000045.1 GCA_014239005.1 Alphaproteobacteria bacterium
GTTCGTCGTCGTTCCTTCGCTAATCTTCTTTTCCAGACGCATGTCCATCGTCTTGCCGCGCATGACATTCTGCTGGGGCTCCGTGTCGTGCGCGCTGCCGCCGTCCCACAGGTGGACTTGCTCGGTCACCGTTTTGTTCAAGGGCTCCTTGAAAAAGTCAAACAGAGCGATGCCCTTGCCCATCGGCGCCAAGAACTTGTCGTTGGTCTCCAACAAGGCGACGGCAAAGGAGAAACGTTGCCCCGGGAAGGCAGAAATCACAAAGGATTGCCTCTCCCCTGCGCGCAGCATTCTCTTCGGAAAACGTGCGCCGGCAACGACACCGGCGTGTTGCGTCATGCCTTTTAGCACCTCGTGTGCCTGTCCTTGCTCGATCAACACCTCCATGCCGTTGTCGTACAGCTGATCGCCGTGCTTGAATAGAGGGTGTTCTTGATCGTGCAACACCCACACGCCCTCGCCGAATGTCCAGCTGTCTGTGCGGTGGTCGGTCGTGTTTTTAATTTGCACCAAGAACGCTTGCACCTGCGCCTGTGCGCTGGCGCAAAGCAGCAGCAACGACAAGGTTGCGCCGATCAAGCGCAAGCTCGCCCCTCGTACGCGTATGGAAGGTCGAGGCTTCGCGCTCAGGCAGGGCGCACGGAGGGGGGGCAGACAGGGTCTCATAGGATTTGCGACAAACTCTTCTACCTGACTTGCTTTCAGGAAGACGCTCACGAGATTGAGAGGAAGCTACTCTCGTTTAAGATGAAAATCAATTTATTTTTTCTCTTTAATGGCGATTCTTGCTTGCAACGATTTTTCGTCCAACATCAATTCGTGACAGATTTTTTGTTGTTTTTTCCTTTTGTTGTTTTTTCCTTGCGTTCGGGTTGATTTCTCCTAGAATGGCGAATCGGAGGGACATAATGTCCTTTTGTGAGAGAAGAGGCAAAGGCGATCTTTGAGCCGAGCTTTAATCTTTAATCTTTAGAGATTGGAGACTTGGAGGCTTAGGACTTATAGATCGGAGTTTGGGGCAAGTAGGCGTGAAGCGTGTGGGTGACGGCAGGCAAAGGGGGGTATGTTTCTGTCTACTCGTCGCTTCGTTGCGTGTTTCCCTGTGCTTTTCGCCTTTCTTCTTCGACTCTTTTTCGATCTAACAACGATTTCTCAAGAGGAGAACATCCTAATGAATCAAGAATCCCTTATCAGGAAGCTGCGCGGGCTCTTCGTCTTTTTTGCCGTAGGTCTCGGTGGTGCGCTCTTGCTGTCGCAAACGGCGCTTGCGCTGGGCGGCAGTAGCGGCGGCGGCGGCGATTACGGAAATACACTGAAAGAAGTCAAAGACAAAGGCTATGTACAGTGCGGCGTCAGCCAAGGACTGCCCGGCTTTTCCAATCCCGACGATGCCGGGAACTGGAGCGGACTCGATGTCGAGTTCTGCCGAGCAGTGGCGACCGCCATCTTTAACGACCCCGACAAGGTCCAATACTCACCGTTGTCCGCAAAGGTGCGCTTCGAAAGCTTGCGCTCCGGCGAAATCGACGTGCTCGCGCGCAACACCACCTGGACTTTCGACCGCGATGTCGCGTTGGGGCTGGAGTTCGTTGGCGTCAACTACTACGACGGTCAAGGCTTCATGGTGCGCAAAAACTTGGGCGTGAACAGCTCGAGCGAGCTCAACAATGTCAGCGTGTGCACAAACACAGGCACGACGACCGAACTGAACGCCGCCGATTTCTTCCGCGCAAACAAGCTCAAGTACAAAATCGTCGCGTTTGAAAAAGCCGACGAAGTGGTGGCTGCCTACGACGCAGGGCGTTGCGATGTCTATACGACTGACCGCTCCGGTCTGGCTGCACAACGCACCAAGCTTTCGAACCCGCGCGAACACAAGGTTCTGCCCGAAATCATCTCGAAAGAGCCGCTGGGACCCGTCGTGCGTCAAGGCGACGAGCAGTGGGCGGATATCGTACGCTGGGTGCTGAATGCCATCATCATCGCCGAAGAACTCGAGCTGACCTCCGCGAACATCGCTTCGCACAAGGACAGCGACAATCCGAAGATCCGCCGCTTCGTCGGAAGCGAAGGTGAATTCGCGACCGCGCTCGGACTCGACGACAATGCTTGGGCATACAACATCGTCGCCAAAGTAGGAAACTACAGCGAAATCTACGAGCGCACCGTCGGACCGAAGACGCCGCTTGGACTTTCGCGCGGCGACAACGCGTTGTGGACCAAAGGCGGAATCCTCTACGCTCCGCCGATGCGTTAATCGGGAGCAACGCTCTCGAAATAGAGCAGGCAAGTTGTCGGTGAGGTTCGCAACGAAAGTTGCAACCGAACCCGCAACAAAGGAGGGGGACGGATGCTAAGGAATGCCGAGGAGATGCCGAGGCGTTTCTTCTGGTATCTCGTCTCCCTCCGCGCCTGCATCTTTTCGCACAGCACTAACCAGACAATTGATGGGATTCAAGGGACAGATCGATGTCTGAAATGACAGGCAAGACTCTCGCAAGGACAAGGTGGTCGTTGCGTAGCATGTGGGCTTCGCGCAAGGGACGCGGCGTGATCTATCAAGTGATCATGTTCGCGGCTTTGTTCCTGCTGATCCTTATCCTCGTCAGCAACGTCTTCTACAATATGGAGCAGCGCGGGTTGAAGGCGGGCTTCGGATTTTTGAACCGTACGGCGGGTTTCGGAATCGTACAGACGCTGGTGAGCTACAACGAATCCTCGACTTACGGCCGAGCGTTCGTGGTGGCTTTGCTCAACACCATCTTGGTCGCCAGCATCGGGGTCGTGCTTGCAACGATGCTGGGCTTCACGGTGGGCGTCATGCGCCTTTCTCCGAACTGGCTGGTCGCGCGCGTCGCGGCAATCTATGTCGAAACCTTTCGCAATATACCGCTGCTGTTGCAGATTCTGTTTTGGTACGTGGCAATCCTGAAGCCGCTGCCCTCGCCGATCGATATTTTTCAACAAGGGGAAAGCTTTGCTCTTTCGTTCAACAATCGCGGGTTGGTTTTTGCCACGCCGTTGCCGCAGGAGGGCTTTTCGCTGGTCTTGTGGGTGCTGTCGGTGGGAGTGCTCGGTTCGATCGCGTGGAGTTGGTATGCGCGTCGCAGGCAATTGCAGAAAGGAGACCAGCTGCCCGTCTTTTGGCCTTGCCTTGCTGCGATCGTAGGCTTGCCCGCCATTGTCTTCTTCCTGCTTGGCTCGCCGATGGACTTCGCGAAGCCCGTCATGGCGCGCTTCACTTACGAGGGGGGCTCGACGGTCGTCATCGAGTTCTTCGCCCTGTTGTGGGCGCTGGTCATCTACACGGCAGCGTTCATCGCTGAGATCGTGCGGGCAGGAATTCAGGGCATCCCTTACGGACAAAGCGAGGCAGCTTACTCGTTGGGGTTGAAACGCACGCAGACGCTGAAGCTGGTGACGATTCCCCAAGCGTTGCGCATCATCATTCCTCCCTTGACAAGCCAATACTTGAACTTGACAAAGAACTCCAGCTTGGCGGCGGCAATCGCCTATCCCGATCTGGTGTCGGTGTTCGCCGGCACCGCGCTCAATCAAACGGGCAGGGCGATCGAAATCATGTTCATGACGCTTTCGGTCTATCTGAGCCTGAGCTTGCTGACCTCGTTTGCAATGAACCTCTACCAGCGGCGTAAGCAGCTGGTAGAGCGTTAAAGAGACAGGAGGACGTTGAGAAAATGACGGCAAGGGCGGCCCTTTTGTGGTTGCGTGATAATTTGTTCTTCTCGTGGAAGAATGGCGTGCTGAGCGTCGTCGTCGGAGGCTTCTTGCTGTGGGTCGTCGTTTTGCTCGCCGATTGGTTTTTTGTTAGCGCCGTGTGGAACGGCGGCATTGAAGATTGTCGCTTGAGACAGGACGGCGCGTGCTGGCCCTTCGTGCAGGCGCGCTTCAGGCAGTTCATCTACGGGTTTTATCCCGATGTCGAGCGCTGGCGCGTCAATATAGTGATGCTGGTGTTCTTTGTCGGAATCGCGCTGTTGGTGTGGGAGCGCACGCCGTTTCGCGGCAAGCTCGTGTTGTTCATGCTGTGCGTGTTTCCGTTGGCGTCGTGGTTCTTGATGCGCGGCGGCATCTTCGGGCTTGCCGATGTGCCGACAGGACGCTGGGGTGGGTTCATGCTGACGTTGGTGTTGGCGAGCGTGGGAATCGTCAGCTCGCTTCCTTTGGGAATCATGCTGGCGTTGGGGCGTCGCGCGGAGTCGCTGCCTTTTGTCAAGGCTTTTTGCGTCGTGTTCATCGAGTTTTGGCGCGGCGTGCCTGTGATCACGGTTCTGTTCGCTACCGCTTTCATGCTGCCTCTGTTCATGCCTTCGTCGGTGAACTTCGACCAACTCTTGCGCGCGATGGTTGGCTTCATCCTTTTTTCCTCCGCCTACATGGCAGAGATCGTGCGCGGCGGCTTGGAGGGCTTGCAGCGCGGACAATACGAAGCCTCCGACGCGCTGGGCATGACCTACTGGCAGAGCAGAATCAGAGTTATTCTGCCGCAGGCGTTGAAAATTATGATTCCCGGCATTTTGCTGACCATCATCGGCTTGTTCAAAGATACGACGCTGGTGTTGATCATCGGGTTGCTCGATTTCTTGGGCATGATTCAGGCGGGAATATCCGACCCGCGCTGGGGTGCACCGAACGTGCCTTTTACCGGCTACGCCTTTGCTGCGGTCGTCTATTTTGTCTTTTGTTACAGCATGTCACTCTATGCTCGCTACATCGAAAAGAAGTTCAGCGCAGGGCGAGAACGACGACCGTAAACGCTTGAAAAAAAGGGAGACAAAGACACAAAAGGCAAAAGGACAAAAGGGGGGCAAGGGGGGACGAACAAGGGGGTATAAGGGGGGACACGAACAAGGGGGGCAACATTGATATTAAGGAGATTGAGATGGTAACAGGCAAAGGGGAAAAGATCATCGAAATCAGCGACCTACGAAAGTCGTTCGGCACGTTCACGGCATTGCGCGGCGTTTCGATGGAGGTGAAGAAAGGCGAACGGATCGTCATTTGCGGTCCTTCGGGGTCGGGCAAATCGACCTTGATTCGTTGCATCAATCGTCTGGAGGTACCAGATTCGGGAAAGATTGTTGTCGACGGCATCGAGCTTTCTGACGATGTCAAGACGATCGAGGGGATTCGCAGGCAAGTCGGCATGGTGTTCCAGCAGTTCAACCTGTTTCCTCACCTGACGGTGTTGGAGAATTGCACGCTCGCGCAGATTTGGGTTGCCAAGCGATCACAGAAGAAAGCAGAGGAGACGGCGCAGCACTACTTGGAGCGCGTGCATATTCCCGAACAGATGCACAAGTATCCGGGACAGCTTTCAGGAGGGCAGCAACAGAGGGTCGCCATCGCGCGCGCGCTGTGCATGGAACCGAAGGTGATGCTTTACGATGAGCCCACCTCGGCGTTGGATCCCGAGATGATCGCCGAAGTGCTGGATGTGATGGTCGAGTTTGCCGAATCGGGCATGACGACGGTTTGCGTCACGCACGAGATGGGCTTTGCGCGCAAGGTTGCCGATTGCATGATCTTTATGGACGAGGGCAAAATCGTGGAAGCGAGCGATCCGAACACCTTCTTCACCAAGCCGAAGAGCGAGCGCACCAAGTTGTTTCTCAATCAAATCTTGGAACACTAAAATTCATCAGGGCTAGGGCTGCGGCTGCGCGAAGGGCGGCAGGCAGGGAGAGAAGGAGAGGGAGAAGAAGGCGGAAGCGAGGGGGGAGATTTTTTTGCGGACAGACAGGACAAGATAAAAAAAGAGAAAGGGAGCAAGGCTTGCGCCTCGCTCCCTTTTGTCTGCGTAGAGGAGGGGGAATCAGGTTCTGTCTTCTCTCTGCCTAGAAAGCGGTGGTACCGAGAATATCGAAATCTGTGAAGGCTTCGGGGGATGCTCCTGGCAGAAAGATGCTGTAGATTTCCGTGTCTTTTCCTTCCCCCGTGACGAGGTTGTCCGTGTCGCTTGGAAAATAGTCTGTGAAGATCAAGCGGAAGGTGTCTCGAACTCCGTCTCCGGTGACATCGTCAAAGGTCACCTCTACCGAGAGATCTTTTCCTTCTCCTCCCGCGCCGCTAATGCCTCTTTCGTTGTCCGGATTGAACGGGGCCACACCAGTGACGATATTTTTATTATTGAATGTGTAGAAAATATTTTCAGCAGTTCCACCTATGAGATCGAAAAATTTTCCTCCTTCGTCCTTTGTATCGAGCTCAAGAAAACCTCTGGTGAAAGTAACTTGGGCATTTTCCCCATTGGTAAAGATGAAGATGTCCCCTAGCGTCGTAAGATCGTATGTTGAGCGAGCTATCACGACCCCATTTGCGACTTCACTTAGATCAATGGTGACATCAACGGCCTTTGGATCTGACTTGAATTCCGTCTGGCCTTTTGGTGGAGAAGCATCGGGATTGCCAGTGTCGTCCTTATTGTAATCTTTAATGTCAACGACATCAGGAGTCTTTCCTGCGTCTTCATTGCTTCCATCTTCTTGTTGCCTGTACAGCTCTGCTCGGACAACGGCTTCCAGAGTTTCGCTGTACCCTTCCGAATCGGAAGAGACACCGATACTTTCCAAGGCAGTTTCCACACCAGCTACTGTTTGCGCGTTTCGTTCTGCTTGCGCTTGGCTGTAGGAGATATCGGGCAAAGGATTGTCTTCTACGCCCGCGCCTCGCTCTTGTTCGGTTGCGGTTGCAGGCTGCTGTTGCAAGAAGTTGGTCACCTCGCCCGCGTTTTCGAAAACATCGTAGGAGCGCGCGGCGTTTTTGGCAGAGATGCTCGTCTCCGTGACCTTGTCGCCGCCGTTTCTGATCTGCAAGGTTTCAAAGCCTTGGCTGATCTCGTACTCTTCGCCTTGCGGCGACCTGTAGAGAGATGCGTCCTTCCAAGAGCGTGATGCTGGCGGTGGCTTTTTCTGCATCCACCTTGCCGACGATCTTTGTTCCGCGAATGCCGATCTCGCCTATGGGCGTGCGCAGCTGCACATCGGAGGGATCCGATTTGGCGATCAAGCCGCTGATATAGGTGAAGGCGCCCTTCAAGACGGAGAGAACTTGCAACCCTTGCGAGGTGGAGGATTCGAACGAGAACTCGTCGAGCGCGATGCGTGCCTCGCCGCCGAGCTTGAAGCGGGTTCCGTCGGCAAAAATCATGCTGGCGGACGAATCGGAGTTGGTGGTGATTTCATCGCCTTGAAAGAGCTGGTCGCCGTTTTGCAGCGCGACCGCCACACCTTTGCGAATAGCCAGTACCGAACCTTCCACATCCTCAAGGATGCCGATCGCGGACTTGTCCAAAGGTTTGTCGTCGCCCAAAAGATTTTTCAGGATGGAAGAGACGTAGAACGCCTGGTCTGATTCTTGACCGCCATGCCTCAAGAACGAAGCAATCATCTCGGGGGTCAGCACCGCGCCGTCCGCCGTCGTCAAGGAGGGCGGGGTGGGAGCGGAAAAGTATCCTTCCACCACGACGGTCTTGCCTTCCAACGTCAGCACAAGATCGTTGCCGTCGCGACTGTAGGTCGCAGCAGCGACAAAAGAAAGCGAGGGCAGCGAGGGAAAAGAGGCGTCCGAAGACACTGAAGACGAAGATACCGAAGACAAAAGCCGCGATTCAAGGTCGAAAGAGGACGCGGAGACATCTGCGTCGAGCGCGTCGTCGACAAACCCGCCTACTCCGTAAGCATCTACGTTGGCATTAGGGTGTTCGGAAAAATTTCCGTCAAGGGTTTCTTTGGACATGGTCGTCTCCTCCCAATCGTCGTAGTCATGTTGAAACGCCTCGTTTGGGACAAGGCTTCATCGGGCAAGGTTTCTTCAAGGTTTCTTCAAGTCCTTTTGTTGCGGAGGACCCTTGTGAAGCTCCTTTGTTGTGAAGCCTCTTTGTGAATCTCCTTTAGGTGAAGCTCCTTTAGAATCTCCCCCAGAATCTCCCCCATTCATGCCTAACTCCCGACATTGTGCTACGAGGGAGGGGGATAGTCAAATCACAATAATGTGAATTGCGCTCACATTTTTGTGATTGAACCTTCAGGTTTTTCCACCCTCGATTCGTCTTTTTTCCTCTTCCAGCCAAGCGTGCGATTCCGTCCTCTCGCGCAGCAGGAGCGCATTGCCGTCCTGTTCGATGAACACCTCTGCGGCGCGTGCACGCGCGTTGTAGTCGCTCGCCATCACCGCGCCGTAAGCCCCTGCCAGACACAGGGCGAGCAAGTCGCCGATCGCCGCTTGCTCCAGTCCTTCGTGCTCTCCGAAGGCGTCGCTGCTCTCGCAGACAGGGCCGACGACCCAAGTCTTCGCCGACGGAGACTTCGGGGCAGAGCCCTCGTTGCCAACGACGGGTAGCCAGCGGTGGTGCGCGTCGTACAGCGCGCATCGTAGGAAATCGTTCATGCCTGCGTCGACGACAAGACAAGTTCTTCCGTCAATGCGTTTCACATCGATGACGCGCGCAAGCAGAACGCCTGCAGCGGCTGCGATCGCGCGCCCCGGCTCGCACAGGACGCGTGTCTTTTCCTCGAGGACGGGAGCAAGCCACCTCTTGGCAGCGCGCGCGTAAAGTTCAGGCGAAGGAACAGGTACGCCGCGCTCGTCGATGGCGACACCGCCGCCCAAGTCGAGCCGACGCACAGGAAGGGACAAGGCTTGCATCTGCCTTGCTCCATCGGCGACAAAGCGAAAAATCCGCTCGAACAGCGCGAGGTCGCAGATATGAGAGCCGCAGTGCACCGCAAGCCCGTCGAAGGCGATCCCGCGCCATGTCCCGTTCCACAGCGCGCGCGCCTCTTCGGGAGCAATGCCGAACTTGTCCGTCTT
>JABAAA010000046.1 GCA_014239005.1 Alphaproteobacteria bacterium
GTTCAAGTCTTCGATGAATCGCGCTTCCTCCTTGACGGATGCTTCATCGACATCGATCTGTGAGGTGACGATTTTTTTGACTCTTTCCAGCGTATTGCTCATGGGGGTTCTCCTTGAGAGAAAGGGGTAACACAAGAAATTCTGCGAGGCAGACTAGCACGAAACGGAGTCGACACAAGCAAAAAGCGCGAAATATTCGAAACCTTTGAAGCATTAGATGATTCATTGGAATCTCATGGGACTCATACCATCGCCAAGCCTCCGTTGACATGGAGCGTTTGTCCTGTCGTGTAAGCTGCCTCTGGGCTTACGAAGTAGAGTACAGCGTGTGCGATGTCTTCGCTTTGTGCGTAGCGTCCGAGCGGAATTTGTTCCAGCACCTGTTGTTTCACCTTTTCGGAAAGATTTTCTGTCATGGCGGTTTCGACGAAGCCCGGCGCGACGCAATTGACGGTGATCGAGCGCGAAGCGAGTTCCAAAGCGAGGCATTTCACCACTCCGACCAGTCCCGCCTTGGAGGCGACATAGTTCGTCTGTCCTTTGTTGCCGGTAAAGCCGACGACCGATCCGATCATGACGATTCTACCCCCTCGCTGTTTCAGCATGGGACGAAGCAGTTGTTGCGTCAGATGGAAGACGCCCGTCAGATTGACTTCGAGCACATCGCTCCACGCCTCTGCTTTCATGTTGAGCGCGAGTCCGTCTTGGGCGTGTCCTGCGTTGTTGACGAGAATATCGATGGTCTCGAACTCGTCGAGGATGGTCTTGGCGAGCTTTGTTCGTTCTTCACTCACAGAGAGATCGCATGGGTATGCGCGCGCCTTGTCGCCGATCTCTTTTTGCAAGCTGTCGAGCTTGGCGGTGTTGCGTCCTGTCAGCAAGACTTGCGCACCGTGCTTGGCGAGCAGACGCGCGACAGCAGAGCCGATACCGCCGCTGGCGCCCGTCACAAGGGCTCGTTTGGAGGAGAGGGAGGTCATAGGAGGATTCTAGCAGAGAAAACTTCCTTTGGGAATCGTCTGTTTTTTGTTCTTGAGCTTCTGCTCGACTCCCTCCTCCGAATCTGATAGATTTTGTTCGTTATGGATACTTCTAACCCGCCCAAGCTCCCACCCAAGCTCCCGCCCAAGCTTTCGCTTCTCGGCAAAGCACGAGGCTCCGTTGCTGCGTCTTCCGACATCAACCTTGATGGTCTGAGGGCTCGGCAAGGGCGAAGCTCAGAGCAAGGATCGAGATTGGAAGTTCACTTTCTTCCCATGCCCGAACATCTTTCGCAGTTGCTGATGCAAGAGCGCGCTGTTTCTCATACTCCTTCTCCGTTGCCCGCGCTTGTTCCTGATCTTGTTCCCGATTTTGCGCCTGATCTTTCTAAGGTTGTCTCGCGTGCCGAGTTCGAATCCTTCAAGAAAGAAGTTGATGCCAAGATCGACATGCGCAACGCCGAGATGCTCGCGTTCAGGGTGCACCTGCTCACCATGGAGGGCGACCTTGTCTTGATTCGCAAGAGCATGCTTCGTCTCAAAGTTCTGTGCGTTGCGGGCTCGCTGTCCCTTGTGGGTTTGATGATGTTCGCGAGCTTTTTGCTTTAGTTTTTTTCTTCTTCTGCCTCCAGGCAAGGGGGAGGCAGTCCTGATCTTCTGTGGGCGGAGACGAGCGTGTTCCACAGCAGCATGGCGATGGTCATCGGACCTACGCCGCCTGGCACGGGGGTGATGGCGGCGGCTTTCTTTTTTGCTTCTGGAAAGTCGACATCGCCGACCAATCTTCCCTGATTTTGATTCTGGTCGCGATTGATGCCGACATCGATGACGACGGCTCCTTCTCGGATCCAGTCGCCTTGGACGAAGTTTGCGCGTCCGACGGCAGCGACCAAGACCTCGGCTTCTCGACACAAGGCGGGCAGGTCGCGCGTGCGCGAGTGGGCGATGGACAGGGTTGCATGCTCTGCGAGCAACAGGAGTGCCATCGGTTTTCCTACGATGTTGGAGCGTCCCAAGACGAGCGCGCGTTTTCCTGCCAGCGATTCGCCCTGTCGTGCGAAATGATGACGGAGCAAGTGCAAACATCCGAAGGGAGTGCAAGGGACGAATCCGTCTGCGATGCCGCAGAGCAGCTTGCCGCTGTTTTCGGTGTGGAAGCCGTCGACATCCTTGTGCGGGTCGATCGCCTCGATGACGGCTCGTTCTTGCAATCCTTTCGGCAGCGGAAGCTGGACAAGGATGCCGTCTACGCTTTCGTCGGCGTTCAGCGCCTCGACGCTCTGCAGCAGCTCTGCTTGCGAGAGGGCGGCGTCCTTGCGGATAACGCGACTGTCGAAGCCTGCCTCGCCCGCACGTTTCTCTTTCGCTCGCACATAGACGCCGCTTGCAGCATCATCGCCGACGATGCAAACGCTCAGCCCGGGCTTTCTGCCTGTCGTGGCGGTGAAGTCCGAGGTCAACGCGGCGATGCGTCGAACGAGCGAGGAGGCGACAGCAGCCCCGTCGATGAGGGTGGCGGTCATGAAAATCGTTCCTGTTGTTCTTGTCCGTTGCCAAAAGAGAAAGCGAGAGAGAGGTCAAAAGGCATGGCGTTTTTTAAAAAATTTGACTCGCAAGCGCATCATGCTACGATAAAAATGAAATAATTGGAAACATTGGAACCACGCATGGACAACATGCGTTGGACAACATGCGATCACCAAGGAGTGGATCATTTGTCATGAAACAACAATCGTCTTTTTTCTTTAAGTTGCTGCCTCTTTTGTTGCTGTCCTTTTTGCCGACGAGTTGCACACCAACCCAGCAAGGATTAGGACAAGGCCCTACGGCGGAGGAGAGGAATCCTCTGACGCACGGCAATGTTCAATTGCATCTGAAGGTGGGAACAACATCACAGGCGCAAGTGCTGGAGGTCTTCGGTCCTCCCGACATAGCCTCCATCGACGGCAGCGGAAAGGAGGTTTGGACTTACAAGAAATCGGCTTCGGTCAGCCGTTCGCGCACGGGCAGCGGAGGATTTTTCCTGCTGCTGGGCGGCTACAACAGGAGCACTTCGTCGGCGGAGAACACGCAGAGGAGGATGACGCTGCTCATTAAATTCAACGAGCAGAAAATCGTCAGCGATTTCAAGAGCAGAACCAGCAGCTTCTAAATCTTTGGAAGCAACTTTGGAAGCAACTTTAGAAGCAACATGGGCATTCTTTTCAAGACACTAATCAAGGGGATAGGCAGAGGATCGGGACTTTTCGGAGCAGCGGTCTTGCTCTGCTCTTGTGCTTTGTTCGACTTTGAACCGCCTCCACCGCCAATCACCGAAGCTCAGCTGCAAGAGCGGCAATCGCGTCAGTGGGAGACCTCGATCACCGATGTTCACAAGGCGGTCGTTTTTGTCTTGCGCGGCTTGGGCTACCGTATCACGAGCAACACGGCAGAAAAGGCATTCATCGAAGCGCGAGGATTGACAAGACAAAGGCAGGCTGCGGACGATTGCCGAAGCGTTTGGGATCCCTACGCGAGGCGACATGTGCGAAATTGTCAGCCTGGCGAGCGCTATCAGGTGTTTCGCAGGTTCACCTTGTCGATGGAGCGAATTGGCAAGTACACGCACTTGCGCTTGATTGCCATCGATGTCAACAGCCGTCATGGCGACAAGATTGTGACGAGCAATGCTTTGTACGAGCGGATTTTCAACAGAATTGAAGAGAGGCTGTTCGTCAGAGAGACGCTGGAATAGCCTGTTGAGCTGGAGGCAGAATTTTTGCGGACAACGTCATTTTTCTCTGAAAGTCCCGTTCTTTATTCGCAGGAAGGTTCTTGTTCTTTCCTCATCTCGCGCAAAACTTCTGCCCTTCTCTCGACCAGCTCGACGATATGATCGACCAGCCCTCCCCCCGAAAACCGATGATCCTTCTGCCCCCCCACATAGATCTGATGCATCCCGCCCCCCGTCACCCCGACATCGCTCGCCCGCGCCTCGCCCGGCCCATTGACGACACAGCCGATGATCGAGACCGTGATGGGCTCACGGATATGCTCTAGCCGCTCCTCCGTCTTGCGCACGACGTCGATCACATCGAAACGTTGGCGTGCGCAAGAAGGACAGGCGACGATGTTCACACCGCGCGAGCGCAGCTTCAAAGACTGCAAAATGGCAAAGCCGACGCGCACCTCCTCGACAGGATCGGCAGAAAGCGAGACGCGCAAGGTATCGCCGATTCCCTCCAACAACAAGGCTCCCAAGCCTATCGCCGACTTGACGCTGCCCGCCATCTGCCCGCCCGCCTCTGTGACGCCCAAGTGCAACGGATGGTCGCACGCTCCCGCCAACAGACGATAGGAGGCGATCGCCAAACGCACATCGGAAGCCTTGACGCTGATCTTGAAGGCATCGAAATTGCAATCTTGCAACAGACGGCTTTGCGACAAGGCACTTTCGACCATCGCCTGCGGACAAGGCTCGCCGTATTTTTCCAAGAGATCGCGCTCCAAAGACCCCGCGTTCACACCGATGCGAATCGAACAGCCCTCACCTTGCGCAGCCTTGACAACCTCTCGAACACGCGAGGGCTCGCCGATGTTGCCGGGGTTAATACGCAACCCTGCAGCTCCGCCGCGCGCCGCCTCCAAGGCACGTTTGTAGTGGAAATGGATGTCGGCGATCAACGGCAAGGAAACTCGCTTGACGATGCGCGCAAAGGCGTTAGTCGCCTCCTCGCTCGGACACGAGACGCGAACGATGTCCGCGCCCGCCTGCTCCAACGCCTCGATCTGTCGCACGCTCGCCTCCACATCTTCCGTCGGCGTGTTCGTCATCGATTGAACCGAGATCGGCGCATCCCCCCCGACCAAGACCGAGCCAACAGCAATAGAACGCGACTTGCGACGCACAATCGGCAGAGCCTCGTGCGCCGCCAGTGTGCGCTCAGCAGAATCTAACATGGTATTAGGGGTCTCAAGGGTTCCCCCCCTCCAGCTCCCGCGCGCGTTCGGCGCGTTGCTGACGCAAGAGTTCGATCTCCAGCACGACCGACAACCGCTCGCGCGCCAACACGCCGCCCTCTCGAACCGCGGTGCGCGTGCGCAGGTGCGAGGGCTCCAAGGACATGAAGCCCGAAGGGTTCTGAATGCGAAACGGATCGGTGACGACACCCTGAACGACAAAGGTCAGGCACGAAAGATTGCCCCCCTTCAAAATGATACCCAACTCGGCAGGAACGCGATAGCTGTCTCCTTCCAACAAGGTCTCGGCAAACAGCAGCTCCGCCTGCTCGCGCCTGCCCAACGAGATGTCCGTTGCAAAAACGGCGATCCAACAAGTCTCCTTCGCCCACACCTCGATGCGCGAAGCACCCGACACGCCGTAGATCTTCGGCGTGCGCGTGTCCTCGACCACTTCGACAAGAGTCTCTACTTCGGGCGACTGCTCTTCCACCTCGAGCGTGATCGAGCTTTCCGTCGAGACGACACCGCCCCCATCGTCCATCAAGTCGGTGACGATGACCGTGCCTAAATAAAGCAACACGACCCCGATCAATGCTCCTCCCACAAAAAGAGGACTGACAAGCCTCTCACGCAACAATTGCTTTTCGGTATCGAGGTTGGCGATCGGCGAAGCAAGAAAGGCACTCTGCAAGGAAGCGGTCGCCGACAATTTTCCCGCCAAGGACACCGAAGATACTCTGGCAGCCTCCCCCTCTCCGAGGCTGGTTGCAAGGTTCGCCGCCAGCGTGGACGCGAGAACCGAAGCTCCATCCACATGCAAAACTTTCGCTTTGTCTGCTTTCTGAACCGCACGGTGTTGCATCACGCTTTCCAGCTCTTTCAGCCGACCTTGCGCCTGCATCGCCTTGCGCGCCTTGCCGGCGAACTCTTCGCCCGAAAAGCCCAGCAGGGTTGCGTAGCTCTTGACGAAATTGATGTAGAACACATCGCCGGGTAACTCGTCGGGATGCCCCTGCTCCAGGGATTCCAAGTAGCGATGCCGAATCTTCAGCTGCTCGGCGCAGTCTTGCAACGCGAGCCCTTTGCCTTCGCGCTGCAAGCGCAAGCTCTCGCCCAGCGATGCGAGCGAGAGCTCGTTCGAACGATCATCGTCCTTGTTCGTCATCGGGCAGTGCTTTTAGACAAGGACGGAGGCGAGGACGGGGGCGAGGACAGTGGTGAGGACAGGGGCGAGGACAGTGGTGAGGACAGGGGCGAGGAAGTTTCTTTTTGCAATTCGAAGACGGCGTGCAAACTGCGCACCGCCAGCTCCAAATAGTCGGCGGCGATCAGGACGCTAATCTTGATTTCGGAGGTGGCGATGATTTGGATGTTGATACCTTTGTCGGCAAGCGTGCGGAACATGCGCGATGCGACGCCGGCGTAAGAGTTCATGCCCGCTCCGATCAGAGAAATTTTGATGACCTTGTCGTCGCAGCGAAGCTCTTGAAAAGGAGCGTCTGTGCGGATCTCTTCCAGCGCGACGCAAGCGTTCTCCAAGTCGGTTTTGGCGACGGTGAAGGTGATGTGCGCTTTCTTCTCGTCCTGCGTCGTGCCTTGCACGATCATGTCGACAGAGATGTTGTTGAGCGCGAGCTGAGCAAAGACCTTGGCAGCAATGCCTGGGGTGTTGTCGAGTCCGACAAGGGCGATCTTGGCGTCCTTGTCGGAATAGGCGAGCGCGGTGACGGAGCGTTGTTCCATCGTCTTGTCGGTAGCGGAGACGGAAGTTCCCGGAGATTCGGAGAAGGTCGAGCGGATCAGCAAAGGTACTCGAAATCGCATTGCCGCCGAAGCCGCGCGCGTTTCCAACACGCGTGCACCGAGCGCCGCCATTTCGAGCATCTCTTCGTAGTCGATGGTAGCAATTTTGCGCGCCGTTGTCACGATTCTTGGATCGGTAGTGTAGACGCCTTCGACATCGGTGAAGATCTCGCAACGCTCAGCTTCCAACGCCGCTGCCAGCAGTACGGCGGAGGTGTCGGAGCCCCCTCTGCCGAGCGTTGTGATGCGCTCGCCGTTGCTCGTCGTACCTTGAAAGCCCGTACAAACGGCGATCGCTTTTTCTTGCAGGGTTGCCAGTACGTTGGCAGTCGCAATCTGTTGCACTCGCGCGTTGCCGTGCGCGCCGCAGGTCTCGACGGGAATTTGCCAGCCGGTGTAGGATCGCGCTTTCAATCCGATATGATGCAGGCAGAGTGTCATCAAGGCTGCCGATTCCTGTTCGCCCGTTGCCAGCAGCGCGTCGGTCTCGGCACTGGCGGGGGCGTGGGCTTTCGAGGCTTCCGAGGCGAGCGCGAGCAAGTCGTCGGTGCGCCCTCCCATCGCCGAAACGACGACGACCACTTGCCAACCCTCGTGCCAACGCTGCGCGACCAGCTGGGCGGCGCGGCGCATGCAGGCGAGGTCGGCTAGCGAGCTGCCGCCGAACTTTTGGACAACGCGAGACATACCGCTATATCTACAGGAATTGACACAACGAAGACAAGAAGGCTGCAGTTGAGCCGACGCAACGACAGCAACACAACGACGACACGGCGGGCAAGTGTGCTACAAACGAAGACTATGTCTTCTGCATCTTCTGCGTCTTCTGCATCTTCTGCCGATTCTTCTCGCTCTTCGGGAATTTTTGACGCGCTTGCATCAGGGTGGTGGCAGCGCGATGGGGCTTTTTTGATGCTGCACAAGATGCAGCCCGCGCGGATGCGCTACCTTCGCCAAAAGCTGTTCGAACGTCGCCTTGCGCCGTCGAGCGGGAGCTTGCCGTCGAGTTTTCGCGTCTTGGATATAGGCTGTGGCGGCGGGCTTGTGAGCGAGGCGTTGGCGCGGCTGGGGGCGAAAGTTACCGCCATCGACAGCAGCAGGGAATCTGTGCTTGTCGCGCAAAGGCACGCCGAAGAGCGCGGGCTTTCGATCGACTATCGCCACATGGCACTGGAAGACATGGAAACGGACGAGGACACGACGGACGAGGACTCGCAAGGTGAGGGGGCTTTCGATCTGCTGTGTGCGATGGAGGTGATCGAGCATGTCGAAGATCCGCGAAGATTTTTACGACGAGCTTCAAGGCTGTTGAAGAAGGAGGGGCTCTTTGTGTTGTCGACGCTGAACCGCACGACGGAATCGTGGGTTAAGGGTATTGTGGTTGCCGAGCGTGTTTTGGGCTTGCTGCCACGTGGCACGCACGATTGGGAGAAGTTTGTTTCTCCTGAAGAGATGGCTCTCTGGGGCGAGGAAGCTGGGTTGAAGGCTTTTGATTTCTGCGGCATGAGGTATCGCGTACGCGAAGGAGCGTTTGTGTTGGATCCTGCCTGTTGTTCGTTCAACTACCTCGCCGCGTTTTGTCGTTCTTCTGCGAACGAGAGGGAGTGCGAGAGGAGGGGCGAGAGGAGGGGCGAGAGAGGATGATGGAACGGACGGAGGACTACGAGCGTGTTTCGCTGGAAGAGTTTTCCGAGCGGACGAAAGGCGCTTCTTTTGTCGCTATCGACACGGAGTTTGTGCGCGAGCGCAGTTATTGGTCGTTTTGGTGTCTTGTACAAGTTGCAGCGTTCGATGCGGCGGGGGGGTTGCTTGCCTGTGTCGTCGACCTGTTGGACGAGAGTACGAACAAGGATGTGCTGCGCTCGGTGTTGTACGAGGGTGACGGAGTGAAGGTTTTTCATGCCGGCAAGCAGGATTGGGAGATTTTGGCGCGACACTTTGGCGGATTGCCCGCCCCCGTGTTCGATACGCAGATAGCGGCGGCGCTGTTGGGTTATGGCTCGCAGTGTGGGTATGAGCGATTAGCGCGCCTTTGTCTGTCGGTCGAGGTGGACAAGGCGGG
>JABAAA010000047.1 GCA_014239005.1 Alphaproteobacteria bacterium
ATCCAAAAAAGCGCGTGTCTGCCTCCGCCATAGCGCACGGCTTGCCGTGCGCTTGATCCTCTAGCCGAGCCCTAGCAACAAAGTCGAAACCAACACCGATGTCGCAATCACAGAAAAGCCCACAACCATCATCTGTCGCAAAGTCCGCATCTGCTCCTGTAGAGCATGAAAATGCACATCCATCTTCTCCTCCAACAACCCGATCCGAGTTTCCAATACCCTGATCTCCGCCTTCACCTCCCTGATCTCCGCCTTCACCTCCCTGATCTCCGCCTTCAAGTCCGCCTTCGTCGCAACCCCCGACAGAGCCTGTTGCAAGCCATCCGCATTCGCGTTCGCTTGCTTCTCGTTGAAACTGCCCCCGCGCGTCAATGTTCGAACATACCCTCGCGTATCGAACACAGGCACAGATTCACTCTCCTTTGTCGTCGTCATCGTCTCTCTCCTGAATCTTGCCTGAATCTTGCCTGAATCTTCTCCCAAGAACCATCTTCCAACAGCATAAAGCCCACAGAGCAAGAAACAAAAGAAAAAACACCTCTCCATTCTCCTCGCGCATTCTCCTCGCACCTTCTCCTCGCGCCTCCTCCTCCCGCCTTGCTCTCCCTTCGCCCTTTTCTCCCTTGACTCTTCCCCCCTCTCCGCCTAGAAACACAACAGCAAAACGATAAAAGTAGCATCATCATGACCGCCACCACCTGCCGCGCCGCCGTTGCTCACGCTGCTCAAAAACCCCTCTCCATCGAGACGATCTCCGTCGCGCCCCCGCAAGCAGGCGAAGTGCTCGTCCAACTCAAAGCGACAGGAATCTGCCACACCGACGCATACACCCTCTCCGGCACTGACCCCGAAGGACTCTTTCCCGCCGTCCTCGGACACGAAGGCGCAGGCGTCGTCCAAGAAGTCGGCGAAGGCGTCACATCGCTCAAGAAAGACGACCATGTCATTCCCCTCTATGTCCCCGAATGCCGCGCTTGCGAATACTGCACTTCAGGCAAAACTAACCTCTGCCAAGCCGTCCGCGCAACGCAAGGCAAAGGCCTCATGCCCGACGGAACCTCCCGCCTCTCGCTGGACGGAAAACAACTGCTTCACTATATGGGAACCTCAACCTTCTCCGAATACGCCGTCGTCCCCGAAATCGCGCTTGCCAAAATCCGCAACGACGCACCCTTCGACAAGGTCTGCTACATCGGTTGCGGAGTGACCACAGGAATAGGCGCCGTCATCAACACAGCCCAAGTCGAGCCAGGAGCAAAGGTCGTCGTCTTCGGATTGGGAGGCATCGGACTGAATGTCGTCCAAGGCGCAAGGCTGGCAGGCGCCGTCATGATCGTCGGCATCGACACCAACCCCAAGAAGAAAACGCTGGGCGAACAATTCGGCATGACGCACTTCGTCAATCCGAAAGAGCTCGGCAAAAGCGACGACCTCGTAGGACACATCGTCTCCATCACGAACGGCGGCGCAGACTACTCCTTCGAGTGCATCGGCAACACCGCAACGATGCGACAAGCGCTGGAATGCTGCCACAAAGGATGGGGAGAAAGCGTCATCATCGGCGTTGCTCCCGCAGGCGCAGAGATCACCACAAAACCCTTCCAACTCGTCACAGGGCGCGTCTGGCGCGGAACCGCCTTCGGCGGCGCGAAAGGAAGAAGAGACGTCCCTAAAATCGTCGACTGGTACATGGACGGCAAAATCCAAATCGACCCCATGATCACCCACACCATGCCGCTGGAGAAGATCAACAACGCCTTCGATCTCATGGAACGCGGAGAATCGATCCGCTCGGTCGTGCGGTTCTAACCTTGACAGCTCCTCGTTTCTTCTGATGCGCGTAGAACACGAAAGCCTCTGCTTTGCAGGTAGGCAACTCGTGCTTTCGCACGAAAGCGAGACGCTGGGCTGTTCGATGAGGCTCGGGCTCTTTCTGCCGCCGCAAGCGGAAAAGCAAGCCGTGCCTGTTCTGCTCTACCTTTCGGGGCTGACTTGCACATGGGAGAATGTCTCGACCAAGGGCTTCGCTCAACGGGCTTGCGCCGAGCAAGGACTAGCCTTCCTCGCTCCCGACACAAGCCCGCGTGGAGACGATATCCCCGACGACGACGCCTACGACTTGGGACAAGGCGCAGGATTCTACTTGGACGCAACTCAAGAACCATGGCAACGCAACTTTCGCATGCAATCCTACATCGAACAGGAGCTCTTGCAAAAACTTGCCGAAAACTCATCGCTTCCGCTCGACACGACGAGACTCGGCATCACAGGACACTCGATGGGCGGACACGGCGCACTCACGCACGCCTTTCGCCATCCGCAGCGCTATCGCTCGCTCTCCGCCTTCGCTCCCATTGTCGCTCCCTCGCAGTGCGCCTGGGGACAAAAAGCCTTCAAAGCCTACTTGGGCGAAGACAAGAACGCATGGTTGCCCTACGATGCGTGCGAACTCGCCAAGACAACAGCATGGGATAAACCCCTCCTCGTCGATCAAGGCACGGCAGACGACTTTCTCGAAGAACAGCTGAAGCCACGCATCTTGGAACAAGCATGCCGAGACAAAGGAATCGCGCTAACCTTGCGCTTGCAACAAGGCTACGACCACAGCTACAACTTCATCGCCACCTTCATGGCAGAACATGTCACCTTCCACGCACAACAGCTCGCCTAAAAAGCTCGCAAAAAGCTCGCATAGAAATTTAACATAGAACAGCCATGCCTTACCCAAACACAAACACAAACACAAACACAAACACTTTGTGTTCCAAGAGACCGAGAGCCCCTGTCGATGTCGTCGTTGCCGTCCTCGTTGCCGTCGTCGTTATGTTGGCGCTCGTCTTGCTGCCTTCGTCGTCGCAGGCGTTGGTGTTCGGCAAGCGAGTGCACGGGCTTGCGCTCTACGGCGAGGTTGCGCTCAAGCGCGGGTATCGGCATTTTCCCTACGCGAACCCTCGTGCGCCGAAAGGAGGAGAGGTGGTGATAGGAACGGAGGGCGGTTTCGATTCGTTCAATCCCTACAGCCTGAAAGGGCGCACACCGTCAGGGTTGGGGTTGTTGTTCGAAAGTCTCACCGTTGCCGGCGGCGACGAACCCTTCTCGCGCTACGGCATGCTCGCCTCCTCGATGCAGATCTCCAAGGACAAGAACAGCGTCACCTATTTTCTCAACCCCAAGGCGCGCTGGCACGACGGCAAGCCCGTCGTGCCTGAAGATGTTCTGTTCAGCTTTCAGGCAGCGCTCGCGGAAAGCTCCAGCCCCCTCTACCGCCAGTACTACGCGGGGATCGAAAAGATCGAGAAGAGCGGCGAGCGAGCGGTCACCTTTCGTTTTGCCCAAAGTATTGCGAATGGCAGCCGCGAATTACCCTTGATCGTTGGCGAGCTTCCGATCGTAGCCGCGCACGACTGGCAGAACCGCGACATCGCTGCGACCACGTTGGATCCTCCGCTAGGCAGCGGTCCGTACAAGATCGGCGATTTCGAGGCAGGGCGCACCTTGCGCCTTGAACGCGTCGAGGATTACTGGGGAGCAAACGAGGGCTTTGCACGAGGACGCTACAACTTCGATACGATCCGCTACGACGACTATCGCGATTCCAATGTGATCGTCGAGGCGGTGAAGGCGGGCAAGATCGATTTCCGTCTCGAACGTTCTTCCAAAGCTTGGGCGGTCTCGTACGAGGGCGATGCCTTGAAGCAAGGACGCCTGATCAAAAAGCTCGTTCCGCTCGACCTGCCGCAAGGCATGCAAGGCTACGCCTTCAACCTGCGCCACGACCTGTTCGCCGACCCCGTGTTGCGCGAGGCGATCGCCTACGCCTTCGACTTCACCTGGTCGAACAAGACGCTGTTCTACGGTCAGTACAAGCGCACGCGCAGCTATTTCGACAACTCGTCGCTGGCGGCTGCAGGTGTTCCGAAAGGCAAGGAGCTCGCGTTGCTAACCCCCTATCGCCAAAAGCTGCCCGCACGCCTATTCTCGCAAGCCTACCATCCGCCGAAAAGCGACGGCACGCCGCGGGGTTTGCGCAAGAACTTGGAGCGCGCCTCGCATCTGCTTTCCAAGGCGGGCTACAGGGTTGAGGGCGGCGTGCGTCTGACGCCGCAAGGAAAACCCGTTGTCTTCGAGCTGCTGTTGTTCGATCCTTTGCAAGAACGGATCGCCCTGCCGTTTGCCAAGAACCTGAAACGCCTCGGCATCACGATGCGCGTGCGCACGGTGGACTCGGCGCAGTATGTGGCGCGGCTGGAGAAGTTCGACTACGACATGCTGGTGACCGCATGGGGACAGAGCTCGTCGCCGGGCAACGAGCAGCGTGCCATGTGGACCTCGCAGGCGGCGGGGGTGCGCGGCAGTCGCAACTACACGGGCGTGCGCCATGTTGCGATCGACGCGTTGGTCGAGCGCGTGATCACCGCCGCCGACAGGGCGGAACTGGAAATCGGGGTGCGTGCGCTCGATCGTGTTTTGCAATGGCAGTTCCTCGTCGTGCCGCACTTCCACATTGCGAGCGCGCGGATCGTCTATTGGGATCGTTTCGGCATGCCGAAACGATTTCCGCGTAAAGCTGCTCCCAGTATTCTGACCTGGTGGTCGCAGAAACCGCGCTAGAAAAGCCGCGCGACAAGCCGCAGCGAAGAAGATGCGCATCTACCTGTTGAGACGCCTGTTGTTGGTCTTCCCGACTCTGTTGGGGGTGTTGTTGATCAACTTTGCAATCGTGCAATTTGCACCCGGAGGACCTGTCGAGCGCTTGCTCGCGCGCTGGCACGGCGCTGAGATCGATTCGGCAGCGCGCTTGTCGGGGGCGAGCGCGGGGGAGGTGCGCTCCTCGACGACAGGCACGGGAAGCGATTCCGCCTATCGCGGTGCACGCGGGCTGGATGAAGAGTTCGTGCGTTCGCTGGAAAAGCAGTTCGGTCTCGATAAACCCGCGCATGTGCGCTTTGCCTTGATGTTGAAAAACTACCTGACCTTCGATTTCGGCTCGAGCTTCTACCGCGATCAGAGCGTTCTTTCGCTGATCGCCGACAAGCTTCCCGTATCGATCTCGTTGGGTTTGTGGACAACCTTGCTGGTCTATGGAGTTTCGATTCCGCTCGGTATCCGCAAGGCGGTGCGCGCCGGTTCTTCCTTCGACGCGTGGAGCAGTTTCCTGCTTGTGATCGGCAACGCGATTCCCGCCTTCCTGTTTGCCATCCTGCTGATCGTGCTTTTTGCGGGCGGTTCGTTTTGGTCTCTGTTTCCGTTGCGAGGGCTGGTTTCAGAAAACTTCGCCGACTTGTCGTGGGGAGGCAAGGTTCTCGATTACTTTTGGCATCTCGCCCTGCCGCTGATCTCGATGACGATCGGAGGCTTTGCCAGCCTCGCGCTGCTGACGAAGAACGCCTTTCTCGACAACATCACCGCGCTGTATGTCACGAGTGCACGCGCAAAGGGCGTGGCAGAGCGTAGAATTCTCTACGGGCATGTGTTCCGCAACGCCATGCTGATCGTGATCGCGGGCTTTCCCGCGGCGTTCGTAGGAATATTCTTTACGGCGACCGCCTTCATCGAGATCGTCTTTTCGCTCGACGGCTTGGGACTGCTCACCTACCAAGCGGTGATCGAGCGCGACTACCCCGTTTTTTTTGCGACGCTCTACATGTTTTCGCTCTTGGGTCTGCTGTTGGGGATCGTCACCGACTTAACCTATCGGTGGGTCGATCCGCGCATCGATTTCGAGGCTCGCGCCTTGTGAACCGCGTCTCCTGGAGGTTGCGCCTTGCAAGCGCAAGGCTTGTTGCGCACCCCGTGCACTCGTGGCAGCGCAAAGTGCGCGCGTGGCTTGCAGTTCCCCATCGCCGTCAAGCCCTTGCACGCTTTCGCCAGAACGCGCGCGGCATGTGGTCGTTGCGGATCTTTCTGCTGCTGACGCTGGTAAGCCTTTTCGCCGAGCTGCTGGCGAACGACCGTCCGCTCGTCGTCGTCTACAAGGGTGCGCTCTATTGCCCTCTGTTGAAGGACTACCCTGAAACCACCTTCGGCGGCACTTTTGCCACCGCGACCGACTACCACGACGCTCTCGTCGTCGAGTCGATCGCCCGCGAGGGCTTTGCGATCTGGCCTTTGGTGCGCTATCACTACGACAGTCATAGTTTGGACTTGTCGGGACCTGTGCCGTCGAAACCTTCGGCGCGACACTGGCTTGGCACCGACGATCAGGCGCGCGATGTGCTGGCGCGTCTTCTCTACGGGTTGCGCCTGTCGCTGTTCTTCGGCTTAACTTTGGCCGTGTGCGCATCGCTGATCGGGGTGGTGGCAGGCTTGATGCAGGGCTACTTCGCAGGCAGACTCGACTTGTGGGGACAGAGGTTCATCGAGCTGTGGAGCGCCATGCCGCAACTCTACGTCTTGATCATCTTGGCTAGTGTGATCACGCCGTCGATCACGTGGCTGCTGTTTCTCATGGTGCTGTTCAGTTGGACAGGGCTTGTCGGCTTGGTGCGTGCCGAAGTGCTGCGCGTGCGCAACTTCGACTATGTGCGCGCCGCGCGTGCGTTAGGTGCCTCCCACGCGCACATTATGCTGCACCACGTCTTGCCGAACGCGCTGGTGGCGACCTTCACCTTTGCGCCCTTCATCGCCGCGGGCGCCCTGGTGACGCTGACGGGACTGGATTTTTTGGGCTTGGGGCTGCCGCCCGGCTCGGCATCGATCGGCGAGCTGTTGGCGCAAGGGAAGAACAACTTGCAAGCGCCGTGGCTGGGACTGACAGGATTTTTTGTGATCGCCTCCCTGTTGAGCCTGATGGTTTTTATCGGCGAGGCTTTGCGTGATGCCTTCGACCCGCGTCGTTAAGGGCAGCCCGCCCCCTCTGTTGGAGGTGCGCAACCTTTCGGTTGCCACGCCAACACACAGCCTTTTGGCGAAGGTGAGCTTTCGCTTGAACGCGGGAGAATGTCTGGCGTTGGTGGGAGAGTCGGGAGCAGGCAAGTCTCTGACGGGCTTGAGCCTGCCGCAGCTGCTGCCTGCAGGATTGACGCTGGGGGGTTCCGTGTTGTTTCAAGGCAAGCAGCTGGTGGGAGGCTCGGAGAAAGCGTTGCGCGGGTTGCGCGGGCGCAAGATCGCCATGATCTTCCAAGAACCGCTGAGCGCCTTGAACCCTTTGCATCGCGTCGAGGATCAAATCGCCGAGTCGCTTTCGGTGCACGATGCCTCCTTGAGCAAGGCGCGTGCGCGGGGCAAGGCGAGGGAGTGGATGCGTCGCGTCGGCATTCCCGATGTGGAGCATCGCGCACATTTTCTGCCGCACATGCTCTCCGGCGGACAACGCCAACGCGTGATGATCGCCATGGCGCTCGCCAACGAGCCCGACCTTCTGATCGCCGACGAGCCCACGACGGCGCTCGATGTGACGCTGCAGACGCAGATCCTGCGCTTGCTCAAAGATTTTCAAGCCTCGCTCGGCATGGCGATGCTGTTCGTCACCCACGACTTCAGCGTCCTGCGCAGCATCGCCGATAGGGTGGCGGTCCTGCGTGCGGGGCGTATCGTCGAGCAGGGATCGTTGCGAGAGGTGTTGCATGCACCGCGTGCTGCCTATACGCGTCATCTGATCGCAGCCGAGCCTAAAGGCAAGGCGGAGGGCAAGGTTGGGAGCAAGGCAGAAGGACAAGGATCAAAGCCGACATCGCGGCGGGTCGCCGAGCCTGTTCTTTCGGCGGAGGATCTGCGAGTCTCCTTTCCTCTGTCGGTGGGGCTTTTCGGCAAGGTTCGTGAGAACTTCGAGGCATTGGCGGGGGTCGGGTTGTCTCTTTCTCGCGGCTCTTGTCTGGGTGTCGTGGGAGAGTCGGGTTCAGGCAAATCGACGCTGGGGCTTGCCTTGTTGCGTTTGATCGAGGCGCGGGGACGTGTTCTGTTCGGCGAGGAGCAGGAGGATCTGTTGCGGGTGTCCAACGCGCGTATGAAGCGTCTGCGTCGAGATGTGCAGATCGTCTTTCAAGACCCCTTCGCCTCGCTCTCGCCGCGCATGGCGGTGGAGGATATCGTCGCGGAGGGTCCCGACATTCACGGCTTCTACACGTCGGCTCAAGAGCGCGCGCGCGCGGTTGCGTCCAGTTTGCGCGAGGTGGGTTTGGAGCGCGAGGCGGCATCGCGCTATCCGCACGAGTTCTCGGGCGGACAGCGTCAGCGTATAGCGATTGCGCGCGTGTTGATCATGCGCCCTCGGCTGTTGGTGTTGGACGAGCCGACCTCGTCGTTGGATACGACGGTTCAAGCGCAGATTCTTTCTCTGTTGCGCGACTTGCAGCGCAAGCTGGGCTTGGCGTATTTGTTTATCAGCCACGATCTGCGTGTCGTGCGCAGCATGGCGCAGGAGCTGGTGGTGATGAAGGAGGGGAGAATCGTGGAGGCGGGCGCAACCGAGCGTGTGATCGCCCGCCCGCAACACGCCTACACAAAGACGCTTATTGCTGCGGCTTTTGGTGAGAAATAGTAGAGGGAAATATCTGAGGGAGACGTTGTCCGATAACAAGCCCTATAGCCACGCCGATAGCTTCTCTGAGCAAAGACAGAACTTTGTCATTATTGTCCCAGATGCCATATATGTATCGGCCACACAAAATTGCAAACGCTACCCCCCCCAGATACATCCCGAAGATGAGAAGAACTC
>JABAAA010000048.1 GCA_014239005.1 Alphaproteobacteria bacterium
CGAGGTGGAGGTTCGTTACTGGAATATCGAGGGTGTCGAGTGTTATGTAAGGGCGCGGGGATTGTTATCGGTATGTTTGCAACATGAGATTGACCATTTGGAGGGGCGGACGATTGTAGATTCGTTATCGCGCTTGAAGCGGTCGATGGTGTTGCGGAGGTTTGCGAAGCAAGCGCGACAGGCGCAGCTGGAGGGCGGGGGGTGAGACGCGGGGGCGAGTGCTTGGGGTTGCAACAACATTAAAAATTAACGAGTTTCTTTGTCGGCGTAAAACAGAAGCATGCCTCTTTCTCTCGCCTTCTTCGGCAATGCCCCCTTCGCCCTCCCCATCGCAACCTTGTTGCATCGGCAGGGCTTCCTCCGCCTCCTCGTCACGCAAGACGAAACAGCCCTCTGGCAAGAGCATATAGGAAACGACATCGAGATTCGCCACCCCCCTGACACTCTGGATTGGGACGCAACAACCTTCGATGCCATCGTCACTGCCAACTACGGCATCCTTCTGCCGCGCAAGATTTTGCAAAGTGCCCGTCTTGGCAGTTACAATGTGCACGCCTCGCTGCTACCCCGTTGGCGCGGAGCTTCGCCGATTCAACAGGCAATCCTACAAGGTGATTCAGAGAGCGGCGTCTCTGTCATCCGCATGAACGAATGCCTCGACCGTGGCGAGATCGTGCTTTGCAAGCACACTCCACTGCACCCCCAAGAGACCTACAACAGTCTTGAGATGCGCCTCTCGCAGCTGGGGGCGGAAGCAACTTCGGAGCTGCTGGAGCTTTTGGCGGGCGGCGAAGTTTGCACCGAAGCGCAAGACGACTCTTCTTCTTGCTGGGCAAAGAAGCTGCGACGCGAGGACGGATTGCTAGACTGGCACGCCTCGGCGGAACACTTGGAGCGTCAGGTGCGTGCCTTCGCGCGCTGGCCTGGCAGTTTTTTTTTCGTGCGCGGCGAACGCATCGTCGTGCATGCGGCATGTATCGAGACGATCGAAGAGAAAGTATCGGGAGACAACCAAGCAGGAAGGGTTTTGCGCACGCATCCTCATCCCGTCGTTGCTTGCGGCGAGCGGGGTAGCGGGGGAGCGTTGGGGTTGTTGCGTCTTCAGCGTGCGGGGCGCAAGGTGCTGGAGGCATCGACGTTTCTGCGCGGCTTTCCTCTTGAGACGGGCGCGAATTTGTCAACATGAATTTTCAACGCGAATTGTTGGGAGTTTTCTTGCGCGAAGGGTAGCGTCCGACTAGGATGCGATAGGCGTGTGCGAGTTTGTTGAGCAAGCGTGCTTTACGATTTTTTTTATGAGGTTGGCAATGGCGAAGGTTCGGGTGAAAAGTCCTGTTGTGGAAATGGACGGCGACGAGATGACGCGGGTGATTTGGGGTCAGTTGAAGGAACGTCTGATTCTGCCCTTTTTGGAGATGGACCTGAAGTATTTCGACTTGGGGATGGAACACCGCGATGCGACCGACGACGTTGTGACGCGCGATGCGGCCGAAGCGATCAAGCGCTACGGAGTGGGGATCAAGTGCGCGACGATCACCCCTGACGACAAGCGTGTGGAGGAGTTCGGGTTGAAGCGCATGTGGCGTTCTCCGAACGGGACGATTCGCAATATCTTGGACGGCACGGTTTTCCGTGAGCCGATCGTCTGTCGGAACATTCCTCGCCTTGTCTCCAGTTGGTCGCAACCGATCACGATCGCTCGTCACGCCTATGGTGATCAGTATCGCGCTCAGGAGTTTCGTGTCTCGGAGAAAGGTCGTCTTTCGCTAGTGTTCTCGCCCTCCGACGGCAGAGCAGAAGAACGCCGCGAGATTTTTTCGTTCGACGAAGGTGGGGGCGTCGGGATGGGTATGTTCAACACGGACGTTTCGATTCGCGGGTTTGCGCACGCCTGTTTTCGCTACGGTTTGTCGAAGGGGTGGAATGTGTATCTTTCGACGAAGGACACGATTCTGAAGGTGTATGACGGAGCGTTCAAAGCGCTGTTTCAAGAGGTGTTCGACAACGACTACCGCGCGTCGTACGAGGCTGCGGGCTTGGCGTATGAACATCGTCTGATCGACGACATGGTCGCCTTTGCGCTGAAGTCGGAGGGCGGTTTTTTGTGGGCTTGCAAGAACTACGACGGTGATGTGCAATCGGATTCGTTGGCTCAGGGTTTTGGCTCGTTGGGTATGATGACCTCGGTGTTGCTGACGGCGGATGGCAAGTGCGTGGAGACGGAAGCGGCGCACGGCACGGTGACGCGTCATTTTCGTAGGTATCAGCGCGGAGAGGCGACCTCGACGAATCCGACGGCAAGCATCGCCGCTTGGGCGCGCGGCTTGCTGTGGCGTGCGCGCTTCGATGCGGACGAGGAGTTGGCGCATTTTGCGCGTGCGTTAGAATCGAGCGCGGTCGCGACGATCGAGGGCGGAGAGATGACGAAAGACTTGGCGTTGCTGGCGGGCTGCGAATTTTTGACGACGGAAGAATTTATGATGGCGGTAGAAAAAAAATTGAGGAAAACGCTTGCAGAATAAAGACGGAATAGAGGAGAATGGCGGAATCTTTGCTCGATCGGGCTTGCGTTGTGCGGTTCGATTGCGTAGAGTGGCTCGGTGGAGTTTCTTGGGGGGATGGCTCTTGTGTTTTTGCCAGTCTTGACGTAAGGAAAGGAATGAAGTTTTTTGGTCGCTTTTGTCGCCGTTGGCAAGTTTGGGCGGTTTTGCGTCGAGCATTTCGCCCGGTTTTGCCTTGTTTTTCGGCGATGTGTCTGCTGCTCTTGTTGTCTTCGTGCTACGCGCCGAAGCTGGAGAGCGGTCGTAGCGGGCAGGGTCAGCAGGGTGTTCCGCAATCGGGTTTGGATATCGTCAACGATGTTCCGATTCCGCGCGGCGCGGTGTTGGACAGGGAGCGTTCGCTGGTCTTGGGACGCGGATCGAACTGGACGGGTCGTTTGGTGTTTCGCGTGAATCGTCCCACGACGGCGTTGTTTTCGCTGTATCAGTCGGAGATGCCGCAGTTTGGCTGGCAGAGTCTTTCCGTGATTCAGGACGAGGTGAGCATTTTGCAATACACCTTGGGCTCTCGTTTGGCGACGGTGCGCGTCTCGGGGTTGGGATTTCGCGGTTCTCGCGTCTCGATTCTGATGGCACCACGCGCTGGGAGCGGGGATTTGGCTCCTTCGCAACCCGGTTCGCCGAGTGGTGCACAGCGCTAGGAGCAGGCAAGAGCAAGCAGGAGCAAGCGATGAGAAATTCTACATCGGGGAAGGAATCAGAGAGGGGGGAATGTTCAACGGCTGCGTATCTGCAGCAGACGACTAAAGTTGCACAGATGCTGTCGCTTGCACGCGGCGCGTTTGTTGCGCTTGAGAGAGGAAACGACCGACATGACGAAACGTATTTTGATCGATGCTGCGCATCAGGAGGAGACCCGTGTTGCTTTGGTGGTGGAGTCGCGTATTGAAGAATATGTGAGCGAATCGTTATCGCGCGCGGCGCTGAAAGGAAACATTTATTTGGGGCGGATCACGCGCATCGAGCCTTCGTTGCAGGCTGCGTTCGTCGATTACGGTGGTGCTCGGCACGGGTTCATCAGTTTTCACGACATCCATCCCGACTACTGCCGCATCCCTGTTTCTGACCGCGACGAGGAGAGTGCGGAGGAAGAGTCTTTGGGGGACGGGGATGAAGAAGACGGAGTCTCGGAAGTCGGGGGCGATGATGTGGAGGGGGACGCGGCACACAAACGTCGCCGCAAGTCGTGGAACTTGCACCGCGACTACAAGATTCAGGAGGTGTTGGGACGGGAGAAACCTCTGTTGGTGCAAGTGATCAAGGAGGAACGCGGCACGAAGGGAGCGGCGCTTTCGACCTATCTTTCGTTGGCGGGTCGCTGCTGTGTGCTGATTCCGAACTCGACGCGTAGCGGCGGCATCAGTCGTCGGATCGAGGATGCGGGCGAGCGCAAGCGATTGCGCGAGGTTGTTCGATCGTTGGAGGTTCCCGAATCGATGTCGGTGATCGTGCGTACGGCGGTTCGTGGCTTGTCGAAGCAGGATATTGTGCGCGACTACGAGTATTTGCGTGATCTTTGGGAGTCGGTTCGCCAGCGCACCTTGGGGGCGAAGGCGCCCGAGTTGATTCACGAGGAGGGGGGGCTGATTTTGCGGACGCTGCGCGACATGTATACGGGCGATGTGGACGAGATCGTGGTGAGCGGCAAGGCTGCCTTCGAGGAGGCACGCGAGGCGATGGGGCGGCTTTCGTCGGCGCATCGTCGTCGGATCAAGCAGCACAAGACTTCGGAGAGCGGCTTGTTTCAAGAGTTCGGCGTTGAAGATCAGATTTCGGCGATTTACCGTCCTCGCGTCGGTCTACCCTCGGGCGGACACATTGTTTTGCAGCAGACGGAGGCGTTGGTTTCGATCGATGTGAATTCGGGCAAGGCGACGCGCGAGCGTCACATCGAGGAGACGGCGTTGCAGACGAATTTGGAAGCTGCGGAATCGATCTCTCGGCAGTTGCGTTTGCGAGACTTGGCGGGTCTGATCGTCGTCGACTTCATCGACATGGAGAGCGGTCGAGCGAAGAATGATGTCGAGCGTTTGTTCCGCGATAAATTGAGTACGGATCGCGCTCGGATTCAGATGGGGCGGATCAGCCACTTCAACCTGTTGGAGTTGTCTCGCCAGCGTCTGCATCCGACCTTGACGGAGCGCGCGGGGCTGCCGTGCGCTTCTTGCGGAGGGACGGGCTATGTTCCGGCCAGGGGCATGGTGTTGCTGGGCTTTTTGCGTCATTTGGAGGAGTGTGCGAGCAAATCGGTGAGGGGGGATATCATCGAGTTGCGCGTGGTGTCCGAGCTGGGCTTGGCCTTGTTGAACGAGAAGCGCGAGGCACTGCTGTCCTTGGAGGAGGGGTATGGGGTTCGTATCGTTATTGTGGTGGATGCGGGCTTGCGTTTTGGCGAGTCGAAACTGACGCGCATGCCGGGGGCATCGAGCGAGACTGCCGCGGTGTCGTCGCGGGTGCGCGAAGCTGCGCCTGCGCCTGCGTCGCGCGAACGAGATAGTGTTTCTGCGGCGTCGGACGTTGTTGCCAAGCCGCGCAGGGGGGAGAGGGGAGAGGATCGTCGAGGAGGCGGTGTTCGTCCTTCGCGCTCGCGTCCGCCGCGTCGCGTTTCGCGTCAAGACGATGTTGCGGGGCGGGGTCGTCTTTCGGATGGGGATGGGGCTGCTCGCTCTGCGTCGGCTCAGCGGGACGGGGGAGGTGAGCGTCGGGTCGAGCGTGAGGCTGCCCAACCGGACACGAGCGATCCGCGTGATTTTTGGGAGGCGCCGTTGACGCACTAGGCGCGTCTAGTTTGACATCGACTTGCTTGTCTGCTGGAGCTTGACGAATTGGACGGCGTCGCTGCCGAGGAAGGCGTTGATGTTGTTGAGCAGAGGGGTTGTTCGATGGAGCGCGATCGGGGCGAAGGCTTGATCGACGGCGATGGTGAGGACGGTCTTGTCGGGTGACTTGGAAAGATGGACGGGGTGTGCGTGCTGTAGAAAGTCTTGGGGTGCGATTCTTTTCCAGTTGTGTCGGATCGTCGCGAGCATGGTATTCGCGGGTTGCTTGTGTCCGAGTTTTGCGGTGAGTTTTGCGGTGAGGGTACCGATGGCGTGTGTTTGTCGAAACTTGCGGGGAGGCTTGGAGCTTCGAGACGGCGGAGGGGAGGCAGGGGGGGAGGGGGATGAGGACGAGGGTGAGGACGAGGACATCGTCCCAAGTGTAGAGGGTTTGCTGTTGTGACGGGTAGAGAAAATCGTGCTTCGCGTTCGCGTTTTTTGCGCTGTGTGTTGGGGTGGTATGGCGAGCATGGACGTTCGCTTCCTTGGCGCGACGACTTGGGAGCTGGCTTGGGGGATAGGGGGGATGTTGCTTTGCGCGCCTATCGCGCTTGGGTAGCGGAGACGATGTTGCAACAGACGACGGTAGTGACGGTTGTTTCGCGTTATCGTCCTTTTTTGGAGCGATTTCCGAGTGTTGATGCGCTAGCGGAGGCGCCGCGTGAGGATGTTTTGCATGCGTGGCAGGGGTTGGGTTACTACGCTCGGGCGCGGCGGTTGCACGAGTCTGCGCGGAGGGTTGTGGTTGAGGGTTTTCCTGTCAGTTACGAGGGGTGGCGAGCGTTATCGGGGGTAGGGGATTACACGGCTTCTGCGTTGAGCGTGTTGGTGGGTGGTGATCGTCGTGTGGTGACGGATACGAACATTCGTCGTCTTTATGCTCGACTTTTTGCGGAGAACGACGCGGGGAGGATATTGTCGCTTGCGGCGGATTTGTTGCCGGCTCGGAATTGTGGCGATTACACGCAGGCTTTGATGGATTTGGGTGCGGAGGTATGTCGGTCGCGGCATCCGCGTTGCGAGTTTTGCCCTGTGCGGCGTTTTTGCGCGGCGCACAGACGGGGTATGACGGGAAATTTTCCTGTTGTGCGTGCGAGGGTTGAGCGTCCTGTGCGGCGAGCGACGGCGATGGTGGTGGTGCGAAGGGTGAGGGGGAGGCGTTATCTGTTGTTTCGGCGGAACGAGGGGGAGGGATTGTTGGGGGGGCTGTGGGAGTTGCCGTCCAGCGATTTTCGCGACAAGGCATTGTGTGAGGATTGGGGGAAGGGGATGAGGGGGAGTGATTGGCGGACTCTTTTTGCGCGTTTGCCTGTAGGCACGACTAAGAGGAGATTGGTGGAGGGGGTATATGTCGAGCATGGGTTTACGCATGTGCGACTGATAGTGCGCGTGGTGGAAGGGGAGGCTGTGGGCGGAAGGGATGTTGGGCAGCCTTATTGTTGGTGTGCGGAGGGAGAATTTGGAACGTTGGCGTTGTCGACGCTGATGCGCAAGGTGCTGGCGGCTTACACGGAGGCACGGATTGGGACTGATAGTCGCTTTAATCCGCGCTGAGCCTTTATTCTGTTCGCGCTGTTTCTTAAACCTTTTTGCAAAAGGACAACAAGATGGGGCAGTAGCTACTTCGCTGCTCGGAAACCCCTCGCGACCCAATAAATCTCGTTTGCCCCCCGTCGGCTTGCAACCGACCTTACCGCCCGTATCTCGCCAAACATTTCGTTCACCCGTTTCCACAATTCCTTCTCTTCCGCCGAATGACGTATTTTCACAACCCAATCCCCCCCTTCCTCCAACAACCCCTCGACAACAGGCAACAACCCCGTCACCAGCACGGCAAACATGGCATTGTCTAAACGCGACAATCCCAGCGTGTTTGGCGCAACATCGCACAACACCAACCCCGCCTTGCCCCCCAATTCCTCGATCGCACGGGCAGGCAAGGAAGTGGCTTCCTCCTCGTCCTCCAAGTCGCAACGGAGCACACGAATGCGCGGATCAGAAAAGGGCTCGATCGGCTTTTTGTCGACAGCAAGCACCGAAGATTTAGGTGCAGCTTCCGCCGCCACCTGTGTCCAACCGCCTGGTGCGGCTCCCAAATCGACGATTCGCCTCTTTTCACGACATAAGGCAAAGCGCTGCTCCAAGTCGATCAGCTTGAACGCAGAACGGGAGCGGTAAGGTTCGCTTCGCAAGAACCTTGCGCGCGAGAAACGATCGGGATTTTTGTGAGCAACGCCTCCCTCGCGCATGTTGAGCGCACGTTTCAAGAGCGTTGAGGGCTCGCCGCGTTTTTTGGCGAGCGGGAATTGCACGACTCGAGCTTTGCCGGCTTTGCTCATTTGCTTGTGGATGGAGGAGATTTTTTTTGTTAGGGGCTAGTCGCTGTCGCTTTGTCGGTCGATCATGTCGATGACGATTCCTTCGCGCAAGCCCCTGTCGGCGATGGCGATCGTCTTGGGGGCGATTTGGCGAAAGATGCACAAGACGATAGCGCATCCGACAGCGAGCATGTCGGCTCGTTCCTGTCCGACGCATCCGTAGGTGGCGCGCTGTTCTCGGTCTAGTTTTCGCAGTCGTTCTGCGACATGGAGCGCGCTTTCGATGTTGAGCAGTTCTCCGTCGATTTGCTTTCGGTTGTATCGCTCGTATCCGTACTGGAGGCATGTGAGGGAAGTGAGTACGCCCGACGCGCCGACGGACGAAACTTTTTCTTCTTGGATGTTTTCGGAGATGTTGTTTTCGCTGTCGAAGGTTCGGATGTGTTCGAGGATGGAGCTGTCGATGCGTTCTTGCGTTTCGTCGTCGATAGCTTGCGTCCCGTATTGTTCTTTGAGGATGGCGAGTCCTGTTGACAAGGACAGGATGTTGATGCTTTGCGGTCTCTTGGGGTTGTCGAGCGAGAGCCACGCGATTTGCAAGCTACCGCCGCCGATATCGAAGAGCAATCCGTAGGGTTTTTCTTCGTCGAAGAGTTCTCGACAAGAAAGGAGTGCGTATTGCATTTCTTCTTTGGGGGAGATAATGCGCAGATCGATGTGCAGTTTTTCTTGGATCGATTGCACGAAGGCAACGCCGTTTTCGGCTCTACGGAAGGATTCGGTGGCGACGGCGGTGATGTGTTGTGGTTTCCATTTTTCGAATCGTTTGGTGAAGCCTTCCA
>JABAAA010000049.1:0-1690 GCA_014239005.1 Alphaproteobacteria bacterium
TAATATCGCCGTTCTCATCAATAAGTTTGCCAAATCTTTTGACAATCGTATCTGTTAACTTTTTTGATTCTGGAAGAAAAAATTTATAATGTTCTCCTTTGCTGTAAAAAAGAATGTTCTGATTCTTTTTTACAAAGGTGCGTGTCGTGTTGTGCATCGTTGCGTTTTTGTAATACCAAATAATCTCGTTACGAAAATTCTTTTTATTAAAAATTGTATCACAAACAATCTTCAAATAATGGCTCATCGTCGGATCGCAGTGCAGATAGAAACTACCCGTCTCCTTCAACAAACGATGCATGTAGAGAATCCGCAACCCCATCATCGTCAAGTACGACGCGCTAGCTTTGTCGACAACCGAGCGCAAGGACTCCAGCATGTCGAAAAGCGAACGATCCCTGTGACGAATCTCTTCCAGCGTGTCGGTCAAATACACATTGCTCCAAGTGTCCTTGAAAGCCTCCTTCAACGCCGTGTTGCGACCGCCGTTCGACAAGTCGACAATCATGTCCTCGTACAAGATGTTGTAGTTGCGCTTGCTGTTGAACGGAGGATCGATGTAGATCAAGTCGATAAAACCCTGCGGATGCTCTTCCAACAGGCTTTTCATAATCTCCAAGTTGTCGCCGTAGTAGAGGCGGTTAGGGATAGACGGCAAAACAACCTCCCTGTTCTCCGTAAAGCGTCAGCAAGAAAATCAATTCTTCTTCTTGTCGACCAACGCCTTCTTGGCGATCCACGGCATCATCGTACGAAGCTTTTCGCCTACCTCCTCGATAGCATGGCTTGCATGCTTTTTGCGCATCGCCAAGAAGTGCGACGGATCGTTGTACTCCGATTGCGGACGCGCATTCTCCGCCATCCATTTCTTCGTGAATTCTCCCGATTGGATGTCCGCAAGCACGCGTTTCATCTCTGCACGCGTCTCGTCCGTGACAAGGCGCGCCCCCGAAGTGTAGGCGCCATATTCCGCCGTGTTGGAAATGGAATAAAACATGTTGCCGATGCCCCCCTCGTACATAAGATCAACGATCAACTTCACCTCGTGCAAGCATTCGAAATAAGCCATCTCCGGCGAGTATCCCGCATCCACCAGTGTATCGAAACCCGCACGAATCAACTCGGTCAAGCCCCCGCACAAGACCGCCTGCTCGCCGAACAGGTCGGTCTCGCATTCTTCGCGGAAGGTGGTCTCGATGATCCCCGCCTTGCCTCCGCCTAACGCCGCCGCGTAAGCCAGCGCCAAGTCGCGCGCCTGTCCCGAGGCGTCTTGCGCAACCGCAATCAACGTCGGCACGCCGAAGCCACGCACATACTGGTCGCGTACCGTGTGTCCCGGTCCTTTGGGAGCTGCCATGAAAACATCGGTATCGGCATCGGGGGCGATCAGCTTGAAGTGGATGCACAGCCCGTGCGCGAACACCAACGCCTTGCCACCCAAGTGCGCTTTCAACGATTGCTGAAAGATCTGCGGCTGCTTCTCGTCGGGCGCCAGCAACACGACGACATGCGCCCACTGGCACGCCTCGTCGGGAGACAAGACTTGGAAGTTTGCCGCCTCGGCTTTGGCGCGCGAAGGCGAATCTTCTCGCAAGCCAATCGCGACCGCGCCGACCTTGCTGTCGCGCAGGTTTTGCGCGTGTGCGTGTCCTTGGCTTCCGTATCCGATGACGGCGATGTTCTTGTCGTT